>JBASAY010000156.1:0-59586 GCA_049650865.1 Tunicatimonas sp. | reverse complement strand
GCTTTGCTTAGGTGCCGCCAGTTGCCGCGGGGCAGGTCCTTTTTGGTAAGCCCGGCGTACATCACCCGGTCTAGCCTGAGCACTTCGTAGTTGAGGTGCTCAAAAATGCGGCGCACGATGCGGTTCCGGCCGATGTGTATTTGCACGCCCAGGCTGGTACGGCGACCGTCCACAATGCCAATCTCGTCTACGGTAGCCACCCCGTCTTCCAGTACCAATCCCTGCTCAATCTTAAAAAAGTCATCATCCGCAATGGGTCGGTCCAGATCCACTTGGTAAAGCTTCTTTACCCCGTGCGAAGGGTGGGTCAGCTTTTTGGCCAGGTCACCGTCGTTGGTGAGCAACAGCAGTCCGGTGGTGTTTCGGTCGAGCCGTCCTACCGGATAGATTCGTTCTTTTGCCGCCTTGGCAACCAACTCCATCACCGTGCGGCGCTCCTGGGGGTCGCTGGTGGTGGTGATAAAATCTTTGGGTTTGTTAAGCAGCACGTATACCAGTTCTTCCGGATTCAGCGCCTTTCCCTGGTAGGTTACCCGGTCTGAAAGCGCTACCTGCCGCCCCATCTCAGTAACCACCTGTCCGTTCACCTGAATCTTGCCTTCGGCGATAAGGACGTCGGCTTCCCGGCGAGAGCACACTCCCGCGTTGGCAATGTACTTGTTGAGGCGAATGGAACTCGGGCCCTCCTCGGTTGGTGCGGCGGTGGGTTCCTGAGTAGCCTTCTTGATAGGACGATGTCGCTTACTTTTCATAAATGCGTTTGGCACGGTGGTAAACCAACCCCGGAAGCCGTGGGGCCGATGACAAATAACTCACTTTTGCGGTATTTAAATAAATTTTTTCGGAGATTTAGCCGAGTAACCCCCGCCCGCCCCCTTGTACGGCGGTGAGGAGGTATGCCACATAAATCTCTGACACCCAAATTATTGTACCGCAATGCATCGAACCGAAAAAGACACCATGGGCGAAGTGAAAGTGCCCGCCGAACGATACTGGGGCGCGCAAACCCAGCGGTCGCTCGAGAATTTTGATATTGGAGGTGCGGCGGCCCGCATGCCGCTGGAAGTTATCTACGCCTTTGCCATTCTTAAAAAATCAGCCGCTGAAACCAACCACGCCCTCGGCGTGCTCGCCCAAGAAAAGGCCCGGGTTATCGCCCAGGTGAGCGATGAGATACTAGCCGGTAAGCACGACGATGAGTTTCCGCTGGTGGTTTGGCAAACCGGGTCGGGCACCCAAAGCAACATGAACGTAAACGAAGTGATCGCCAACCGAGCCCACGTGCTGCTGGGGGGTGATCTAAGCGATGCCACTAAAAAAATTCATCCGAACGATGACGTTAACAAGTCGCAGTCATCGAACGACACCTTCCCCACGGCGATGCACATCGCTGCCTATCGGATGGTGGTTGAGCAGATGCTGCCTCGGGTGCAGGCCCTCCGCGATACCCTTCACCAAAAGTCGACTAAGTTTCAGAACATCGTTAAAATTGGCCGCACCCACTTTATGGATGCCACTCCTCTTACCCTGGGTCATGAGTTTAGCGGGTACGTGTCGCAGCTCGACCACGCAATGAAGGCCGTGCGAAATACCCTGTCTCACCTCTCCGAACTGGCCCTGGGTGGCACCGCGGTCGGTACCGGACTTAATACTCCGGCGGGCTACGCTACCCAGGTAGCCGAAAAGATCGCGCAGCACACCAAGCACCCCTTCGTGAGTGCTAATAATAAGTTTGAGGCGTTGGCCGCCCACGATGCTATTGTGGAAACCTCCGGAGCCCTCAAACAACTGGCGGTGAGCCTCATGAAGATCGGCAACGATATCCGGATGCTCGCCTCTGGCCCCCGCTGCGGCATCGGTGAGATAATAATCCCCGCCAACGAACCCGGTTCGTCCATTATGCCCGGCAAGGTAAATCCAACGCAGTGCGAAGCCCTTACAATGGTGTGCGCCCAGGTCATCGGCAACGACACCGCCGTTACCGTGGGCGGAATGAACGGACAGTTTGAGCTCAATGTATTCAAACCCCTGATGATTTATAATTTACTATCCTCCGCCCGCTTGCTGGGCGATGTCTGCGCTTCGTTCGAGGCCAATTGCGCGGTGGGTATCGAGGCCAACCAACCGGTAATTCAGCGTAACCTGGAGAACTCTCTGATGCTAGTAACTGCACTCAATACGCACATTGGGTACGAAAAAGCAGCAAAAATTGCTAAAAAAGCGTACGAAGAAGGAAAAACCTTACGCGAGGCAGCGATCGCCAGTGGTTCCCTTTCGGGCGAGCAATTCGACGAATGGGTAGTCCCTAAGAAAATGGTAGGAAGTTTGGAGTAACCACTTAGTCCACCGTCAATAGTCGACAGTCCATAGTCAATACCCTTATTTTCTGTGGACTATGAACTATCGACTGTCGACCATCGACTATTACAAACCACAAAATGTACGCTAATGAAGTATTTATGCATGCTAGCCGTTCTGGTGTTTAGCCTCACAATTGTTCCTGAAACCGTATCAGCGCAAAAACTTTCCAAAAAAGAGCGCAAACGCCTGAAGAAAGAGAAGAAGAAGCGGCTCAAGGAGATGAAGAAGATGAGCGCGGCTGATTTCCAAGCCCAGCAAGAGAAGCAAGACGAGCTGATGACCAAGGCCAGCGAACTAGAAAGCCAGCTCACCGCCACCAAGAGCGAGCTATCGGCCAAAGACGGTCAGGTGAAGCAGTTGGAAGACAAAGTGCGCAAACTGCAGCAGCAGGTAACGCAGGCGCAGGCCGCCGCCCCCGAGCAACCCCAAAATGTGCCGATGGCCAGCGGTGGCGAAGACCAGCAGTACGACCAGGGGCTCGTATTTCGGGTCCAAATTGGAGCCTGGCAGAACCAAGATTTGGCCGCTTACGATACGAGCGAGAATTTTAGGGATGAAAATGGCCCCGATAACATGCAGATGTATACTTTGGGCAACTTTCGCGATTACTGGGAAGCGGATACGTTTAAAAAGTACCTGCGCAAGATGGGCGTGCGCGACGCCTGGATCGTACCCTACGAAAACGGAGAGCGCCGCCCCATTAAAGATGTTCTGGAGCAGTTACGCAACAGCGCTTCCCTTAATTAGTCGTTGAATCGATCCGTACAACGACAATATCCCGTACCTTGTGGCGTGACTATAGGAACTTAACCCGTTGCTTACTTCCTCTGCTATGAATACTCCCCTGAAACTATTTGCTCTACTTGTTATTGCCTTCCCCTTCTTAACGTCGTGTGGCGATGATGAGGAGATAATTGATCGTGAACCCCTGATCATTGGAGCCTGGACACTAGAATCGCAGCAGATTTCTAATGCCACCGCCAATGGAATTCAGGTTGACGTGACTCAAAGTCCTTTTAAAGAGCTACTTGGTGACCTGTCAATTATTCCGGATGGTTCGGAAATTACGTTCGATCAAGATCGCTCTTACACCGTTAGAGCACCTCAGCAGTCTTCCGGTTTTTCGGGCACCTGGGAGTTAAGCGATGATCAAACGACCATTACCTTGGCTGGTTTAGAGGGAGCCGAAGACTTGCTAGGGTCCAGCAGCTTGGTGTTTGTTATCTTAGGTATCAATGAAACTGATTTCAATATAAATACCACCTCGTCTGAGATAACGATCCCCAACGTGCCCAACCTGGGCACCATCAGGGCTTCGGGCGATTACGCGCTGAACCTAAGAAAATAGTTGCTCCAATGGCGCAAAAGCGGTGGATTGTTAAGGAAGCGGCCGGTCAGTCTCAGGCCGAACAACTAGCTGGTGCCATCAACGTTGACACCGCGCTGGCCGCCTTGCTGCTGCAACGGGGCATTAGCAACTACGATGAGGCGAAGGACTTTTTCCGACCCAGTCTAAAAAATCTGCACGATCCGTTTCTACTCAAAGACATGGATCACGCGGTTCGCCGCCTGTCCTTGGCGATTGAGCGCAACGAAAGAATTCTTATCTACGGCGACTACGATGTTGACGGCACCACCTCGGTAGCTTTGGTGTACGGATTTCTGCGCCGTTGGTATCCTCGGGTAGATTACTACATTCCCGACCGCTACGACGAGGGCTACGGGATTTCCGCGCAGGGCATACAGTACGCCGAGGCGCAGCAGTGTAGCCTGATCATTTCGCTCGACTGCGGCATTCGGGCGGTAGAGTTAGTAAGCGAAGCCCGCGAGCGGGGCATCGACTTTATCATCGCTGACCACCACCGCCCCGGCAGCCCCCTCCCTCCCGCCCACGCCATCATCAACCCGAAACAGAGCGGGTGCCAGTACCCGTACAAGGAGCTTTGCGGGTGCGGCGTGGGGTTTAAACTACTCCAGGCTTTCTGCCTAGCCACCAAGCGCCCCGCTGGCGAACTGTACCAATTCCTAGACCTGGTGGCGGTGGCCATTGCGGCCGATATTGTTCCGGTTACCGGCGAGAACCGAATTCTGGCCTACTACGGCCTGAAGACACTGAACGAGTCGCCCCAGCCCGGATTAAAAGCTCTGACTGAGGTGGCTGGGCTACGATTTCCGCTCACCATTGATAACGTGGTTTTCGGCATTGCCCCCCGCATTAACGCGGCGGGCCGCATGAAACACGCCAGGGCGGCGGTAGAACTGTTATTGGCCCAAGACGAAGAGACCACCACCAGACTGGCTACCCAGCTGAACCAACAGAATAGCCAGCGCCGGGGCTACGACACGGATGTTACCCAGCAGGCTATTGCCATGATTCAGCGGGACCACCGCCTGGAACAGGCCAAGAGTACGGTGCTATTTGACCCATCGTGGCACAAGGGCGTGGTGGGGATCGTTGCCTCGCGTTGCATCGAGCAGTACTACCGCCCTACCATCATCCTCACCGAATCGAACGGAAAGGCCACCGGTTCGGCGCGTTCGGTTCCGGGCTTCGATCTCTACGCGGCCATCAACGACTGCGCCGACGTGCTCGAGCAGTTCGGAGGTCACACCCACGCGGCCGGACTCACCCTATCTATCGACAATATTCCGCAGTTCCAAGAACGGTTTGAAGCATCGGTTGCTCAGAAGATTAGCCAGGAGCAACTCATTCCTCAGCTTGCTATTGACCAAGAGATATCACTGAGCGACGTTACCCCCCGCTTCTACGGAGTACTAAAACAGCTGGCGCCGTTTGGCCCCGGTAACATGCGGCCGGTGCTGGTGAGCAACAATTTGGAGGTGGTGGGACACCCTCAGGTGCTCAAAGAAAAACACCTTAAATTTAGCGTACGAGAAAGGGGTAGCAACTACTGCCTGAACGTAATTGGGTTCGGGATGGCCCACCACTACGAATGCGTTAGCAACCAGCAACCCTTCCGTATGGCTTACTCAGTAGAAGAAAATCACTACAACGGTCATACGAGCCTTCAGCTTACCATCCGTGATCTAAAGTCGTCTTAGCGTGCGCCTCATTGTTAAGCCTTTTACGGGTGGTGTTGTCCGGTCAAAAGTGGTATCTTTACGCGCAAAAGGGCTACTACCATGGACAAATCACTCGAAATACTATTACAACACCGCAAGGTGCTCTACTATTACCTAAAAGAAGCCCCGCTTAGCATTCTCAACCGTATTCCCCCCGGCTTTCGTAACAACCTGCTTTGGAACATCGGCCACTCGGTGGTTACGCAGCAACTGCTCGTTTACCAGCGCTCCGGCCTCGCGACATTGGTTAGTGATGAGATGATCGAGCGCTACCGTCGAGGAACCGTACCCGACGGCCGGGCGAGCTCCGAAGAGGTGGAGGCCGTACAAAAGCTACTCTTTAAAACCGTTCAGAAGACTTCGGACGATTACCAGTTGGGCCTGTTCCGCGAGTACGATTCGTTTGTTACGGCGACCAAGGTAACGCTGTCCGATGTTGATGATGCCATTCTGTTTAACAACTACCACGAGGGTTTGCACTTGGGGACGATCCTGGCCCTACAGAAAGCGCTCTCAGCCTGAGCGGCATTGCGCAGTACCACCGTGGTTCACCAATCTCAGCCAACCTTCTGGCAAAACCTGTTTTTCAAACCGGTCGACAATAGTCCTCTGGTGTTGTTTCGGGGGGCATTCGGTTTACTAATTGCCCTGGAGGCGGGCGGCGCCATTGCTACCGGCTGGGTGCGGCGGGTGTTCGTCGCACCCGATTACACCTTTAACTTTATTGGCTTCGACTGGCTGCAACCGCTGGTGGGCGAACCCATGTACGTGCTGTACGCTGCGATGGCGGCGTTGGGCGTCATGGTGATGCTGGGATACTACTACCGCTTCGCGGTGACGTTGTTCGGGCTACTCTGGACGATCAGCTACCTGCTACAGAAAACGAGCTACAACAACCATTATTACCTGCTCATTCTGCTCTGCGGAATGATGGCCATGGTACCCGCTCACCGCTACTGGTCGCTCGACGTAACGCAGGGACGCGTGGCACCTACCATAAGTTGCCCGCGCTGGTGCCTACTTATCTTCGGACTGCAAGTGGGCATCGTGTACTTCTTCGCTGCCGTGGCCAAACTGTATCCCGGCTGGTTGTCTAGCGACCCAATTGCCGGATGGTTGTCCAACAAAGCCGACTACTTTATCATCGGCCCGTGGTTGCAGGCGGCGTGGCTCCCGCAGTTGGTAGCGTACGGGGGCGTTGCCTTCGATGCCTTGATTGTACCTTTGTTGCTCTGGCGACGAACCCGCCGCTTTGCTTTTGTGGTAGGCTTGGGCTTTCACTTTTTCAACTCAATGGTGTTTCACATCGGTATTTTCCCCTACCTGATGATTGCGATCTGCGTATTTTACTTTCCGCCCGAGCAGATTCGCGGATGGTTCTTTAAGAACAAGCCGAAGCTCACTTTAACAGGGGCAACTCCTTACCCAGCGCAACCCTGGTTGGTGGTCTTGTTCGCTATCTACTTTGCCTGGCAGCTGTACCTACCGCTTCGCCACCACCTTTACTACGGCGACGTGCTGTGGACCGAAGAAGGGCACCGCATGGCCTGGCGAATGATGCTGCGCAGTCGCTGGGGAAACACCTCGTTTCGGGTGGTAGATACCGCTACGAAAAAATCATGGGAGGTGAACCTCTCAGACCATCTCACTGCGAAGCAAGCGCGTAAGGTGGCGGCAAACCCCGATATGATCTGGCAGTTTAGTCAGCGGTTAGAGCGAGCGTATCGAGAGAAAGGCTACGCCGACGTAGAAATATACGCCACCGCGCGGGTAAGTGTGAACGGTAGCAAGCTCATGCCCCTCACCGACCCCACCGTCGACCTGACGCGGGTCAACTGGACCCCTTTTCGGCACGCTGGCTGGATAGTTCCGTTTCCGGAAAATTGAGCCGTCAGAGCGAACGCTAATAGTAAGGCGTACTTGGTTAGGCAAAACCCAGCACCTTAATAATCATGCCCACCAACAGACTGTAACCCAATAGATCGTACAATGAGAACTTCTTCTCCCTAAAATCTTGATTGATGGTTTTGATGGCTTTTTTCATCGGATAGAAGTATTATGATTGATAATCTGGACGATAGGTATCATGCAAAAAAAAGGCTAAACCGATAGCTTGAAGCAGGGTAGTAAGAATTTTAAAGAAAACTCACTTTACCGTTTGATTGCCTAGTCCTACTGCTCAGAAACATTACGCACTACCCTTGGATTCTGCAAAAACCGAACAATCTCCCGGTAGCGGGGGTTCCAGGAAAACATAAACTGAAGAATCATAGGGATGTGCTTTTTTCCCGGCTGAATCCGATAATCCAGCGAAATTCCGTATGGCTTAAGGGCTTCTACAAATTTATCGTTGCTCTTTGCAATAGAAGGATAGGTTTTACCGCCCCGGTAGATCAAAAACGGAGGTAGGTTAGCGTGCAGATGATACAAGGGAGATGCCTCCTTCCAGGTGGCGGGGTCTTTGGTGAAGGCAGTTTGATACTTCCGCTCTTCGGGGGCTTGTTCGGACAGATACCCGTACATATCGAGCCCAGCCGCGTCAATGAGTACTGCGCCCCGGATAGGATTGGCTACCCCTAGCGTGTCAAAATAACCGTCTCGCACTGTAATTAGCGCGGCCAGATGCCCTCCCGCCGAATGGCCCGACACAAAAATACGATCGGGATCTCCCCCGTAGTCGGCGACATGCTGCTGCGTCCAACGCACCGCGCAAGCTGCACTGTGTGCCATCTCGTTATACTGAGCGTCCGGACTCAGCGGATAGTCGATCACTACTGCCACCACCCCCTTCCGCGCCAAGCGCTTCCCAAGGTAGTAGTAGAGCTCTTTTTTGCCCGACTTCCAACTGCCGCCGTGGATAAAGATCAGCACCGGAGCCGGTTCGTCAACCCGGCGGGGCGAGTACACGTTGAGGTGCTGCACTCCGGTGCCTGAAGCAGCGTTGGCTTCCCGGTAGGCAAGATTCTTAGCCTTGTGAACGCGTTGCAAAGAGCAACTTGATAAACTCAGTATCGTTGCCACACTTCCCCAAAGAAATAGCCGGTAGGTTTCGCTCACCATATGTATCAGTACAATCAACAAATTACCAGACCTACGTAACAGAATCACAAACAGATTGTGTTTGATAAAATTCTTGATTATACGTGGTCGACCACCGTTGCACCCAGTTTGCTGCTCGTTGATGGGCTTCCATCTCCCTTAAGAACGATCTCAGTTATCTCGAAACAATAAAGGAAAAAACTGGCCATCGAGCGCCTGCCCGGCGGGAACCGGCGGAACCCCACGCAGCAGGGGCTCGTCAGACAGCGAACGTGTGCCATCCGCAAACACGTTGAGTACGAAAGCACGGCGCGGACGGGGCGAGCGATTCTCGTAGGAGCCGTGCACGGTGAGCGGATGATGGAACGTCGCGTGTCCGCGCTTCATCTCGATCGGGACCGGCTGGAACAACGCTTTCTGCTCGTCGGTGAGGTAGTTCATCACCCCTTCCATATCCCCGGCCAGTTCGGGCTTGTCAAGTAATCCCCAGCGGTGGCTGCCCGGAACGTAGTGGATACAGCCGTTGTCGGTACTTGCATCGTCGAGGCCCGTCCAGCAGGTGAGGTGCTGCATCGGGGTGGTGCGCGTCCAGTACGAATAATCCTGGTGCCAGGCTACGACGCCGCCGTGCCGCGCCGGTTTGCAAAATAGTTGGTCGTGCCAGAAGCGCACGGCAGCGTTGCCCAACAGTTGACTGGCCGCCATCACGAAAGCAGGGTTCCAGAGCACATCATGAAATCCGGGCGTGATGCGCCAGTGACCTAGGGAGTGAAACAGTACCGCGTTGGGGTCGGCTGATTCGTTAGAGTGGAACTCATAAAACAAGTGATTGCCCGGGTGCTGAGGATCAGTAATCGCGTTTAGTTCTTCGTTCAGCGCGTCAACCTGCTCGTCGCTGAGTAGCCTAACGTTAGCTAAATAGCCTTCTTCGCGAAAGAAGTCCAATTGCTCATCGCTAAGTCGATAGGCTTCCCACGCTTCGGGGGACTTGGGGTAGCTAAACAAATCGGATAACATCTGATGGCGCTCAGAAAGGTCGGAAACTGGGGATGAATTCATGGCAGAGCGAAATTTGGCATACACAAGCAAAGCCTACATAAAGCTTCAGGAAAGCAGTAGGCGGGTAATATACCGAAAAGCGCTAATTGGGAACAGCAATCCTTAAGTGTTCGGGCAAGATGCTCACCTCCAGGTGCTGGACTTCACCACCGTACTCGCCGTCGATCTGAAACGGCACCGGGTGCTCGCAGCAAATCGTAGCGTGGGTGGTACTGAACGACTCAGCAAAATCATCATCCAACTGGACATCTTCGCGTAACGTCTTCGCAATTTCCAGCACGTCAAGCTTTTTAAACAGCAGCACCTCAAACTTTCCGTCATCAATTTTTCCGTCAGGGTTGATGGTGGCCCCGGTTCCGTACTTCCGAGCGTTGGCCAAAGCCAACAATACTCCCTGTTTTTTCCAACGGCCCTGGTCTACGCTCACGTTGAACGTAAAGGGCATCTCGCTGTCGAGCAGGGTGGGAACCGTCTGTAACGCGTAGCCAAGCTTACCCCGTACCTTACCGGACTCGTAGTGCCGGATAAGTTCAGCATTAACGCCCAGATCGCTGATGTGCAGGCATAAATTGTTGTTGATGCACAGGGCGTCCGCCTTCTGAAAGCAGTCACCCAGCGCTACGGTCAGGGCGTCTTCGGTGGCGAGGGGTATGTCAAGGCTGCGGGCTAGTCCGTTGGCCGAACCGGTAGGCAAGATGCCAATCGCAATGTCTCGGTCGCGTAGCACTTCGGCTATCAGCTTGATGGTGCCATCTCCCCCAGCTACCAAAACCCGGCGGGCCGCAAAGGTGTTAAGCAGAGTAGTAATTTGTTTCTGATCGTCGGTACCGGTGGTATAGTAAATCTCCAGGGGGTAACCAGGGCAGACCTTCTGCGCCACTTGGCGGACCAGTTCGCTCTTGTCCATGTCTCCCGAAATTGGATTGACCACCAGTAGGATTGGTTCGTCGGATTGGTTCATAGCGTAAAAAATAAATAGGTTGGTACTGCATGAAAAAAATTGATATTAAGCTATACCGTGGTTACGTAAACGATGAAGAAATCATAGTGTTCGGCCATGTTTTCCGATCCAGAGCGCCCGACTCGTTCGCCTTGGATACCACCGGGCTGCGCCACGCCTGGTCGGTGATTCGGATGTTCCGCCTGGAACCTATCAATAACGCCTTGGTTACCTTCCGCTTTAGGGACGAAGAAGTAACTTCTAAAACGACCGAAGACGGCTACTTTCGGTTTAACCTTCCGTATACCCAGCCCTTAGCCAGTGGGTGGCATCCCTACCGGGTGCACTGTCGCGTAGCGGATACCGAAGTAGAGGGGGCGAGTGAACTGCTTAAGCCCTACGCGGGTCAGTTGGGAATTATATCGGACATCGATGATACCTTCTTGATTTCGTACAGCAACCGGGTATTTAAGAAGCTGTACGTGATGCTGTTTCGCAACGTAAACCGCCGAAAAATTTTTGACGCGGTGGTACGCCACTACCAGGCACTGAGTCGGGCGGGCCAGGACAGCCCGGAAGCGTCTAACGCCTTCTTTTACGTGTCGAGTAGCGAGTGGAACCTGTATTCGCTGATTACGCGCTTCGCGGAGTTACACGACCTGCCCAAAGCAGTGATTAAGCTAAAAAAGATCAAAACCAGCTTGCTGGACTTCTTTGCCTCGGGGCGGGGCAGCCACGACCATAAGTTTATTAAGATCAAAGACATCATGACGTTCTACCCGAAGCTAACCTACGTGCTGCTGGGCGACGACTCCCAACACGATCCGTACCTGTACGAGCGGGTCTGTAAGCACTTCCCAAAAAACGTGTGCGCCATCTACATCCGGCAAACTTCATCGCAGCCTAAGCCCAAGGTAACCAGTGTCCTGAATAACATTGAGTCGCTCAACGTAGCCACCTGCTACTTTAAAGATAGCAGCGAAGCGATTGCTCACTCTAAGAAGATAGGAATCATCAAGCAGTAAAGCCGACCGTAGTTTCAACCACCGTCCTGGTTTACGCGGTACGCAACGGACCGGGCGGCCGACGAGAATCCTACCAACACCTACTGATTGCGAGAAGAAACCACAATCTGACGGGGGTTCGGATGAGGATCACGGTACGAGAGCGGCTTTTCGGGCAGCGGCCGCCGTTCGCGGGCGGGGGCTGCGGTTCCTGGAGAAGCTGCCTTCGCGCTGGCGTGCAACTCCTGGCACACCTCAGCGATTGAGCGGATGCCCTGAGGCGGTTGCTCGGGCAGGGGCTGCGTGGTGGCAAACAGCAGTTCCTCAGGAGTAGGCTCCAGGTAGTCGAGCAAATCCAAAAACCACTGGTGCAGCGCCGGATTGAACGAGCGCGAAGCTGCCTCAACGGTTTCTTTCAGCAGGCGGTGCCGGTCGATCTTGCGCCCTGCCGCCAACAATTTCAGGGTATACTTCCAGTCGGTGTCGTGCTCGTTCTCCGCTCCGTACAGCAGGTGGCGGTCGCTCCAGTTCACGTTTGTTTCGTAGCGGAACAGGTACCACAGGTGCTCCCGGACGGTCACCTCGTGCCGGGTGAGATTTTCGGGGCAGTAGATCCACTCAGGACCGCGTAGTTCGTAGATTAGCTGGGGCAAAAACTGGGTAATTACTGCTTCGTGCGGACGCACCCAGCCGTGCTGCATCATACGGATCAGGTAGTCGTACGAAAAACTAGCGGGCAAGTAGTGCGCTTCGGCGTAGTCGTTCACGTAGTCGCTGAACCAGCTTGGGCAGTACCAGGGTAGCACCGCGTCGAGCACCCGCTCTTGCAGAAGCAGATCGGGCACGTTGGTCCGCACGAGCGAAGCTCGGTCGAGGCAAACAAACGAAGCCAGGGCCAACATCTGCGCCTGCACGCTAGAGGCACGGCGACCTCGGGGGCCGTTTTCAGCCGAAAAAGTTAGGTAGTCCTCGTTGAGCGCCTGCAGATAAGGGGCTAGTGTGATCTTATGCACCTCAGTAAGCGAGCGAAGAAACGGAATAAGCGGGCCGATGCGTTCGTTAGCGAGTAACCTGAAAAATTGCGTATGGTGGATCATGTTGTAGTACGTTGTTAAGCTCTATACTACAAGGATACGTACCCGGAGTTGCATCCTCCGCAACTCCAAAAAAAAGATCAAGATTTTTTATATAAAAAAGAAGATGATAAGGATCAATAGATCGATGCGTTAGAGAGTTCTCTGCGTCCAGAGCTCCTTAATATGATCCTTAAGCGCAGTGGGCTCCTCAATGACTACTTCATCGCACAAACTCAGCAGTAGGCGGTCGAGTAGTTTGAACTGGGCATTAACGTCGGCCTGGAAAACAACGGCGTCGTCGGCCTCCCGAAAGTAGGCTTCGGTAGCCGGATAGAATTCCTTCATCTGCTGAGCGGCGGTGCGGGTCATGCGCAGGCGCACCGCCACGGGTTCCAGATCGGCCACCCGGAAGGGATCGGTGGTGTGGGTTTCGTGCTCGCGGCGGTGCTGGTAGCCGGTGGTGCTGCGCTTTACCTCACCGATGCGCTCGAGCCGAAAGTGCCGCATGGCGCGCTTTTCTACGTCGTAGGCTTCCAAAATCAGGTCACGGTGCAGAAAGCGCACCGGTTCTACCCGGCGGTCGCGCACCTGCTGGCTGTTCACCGACACGTACTGCCGTAGCACCACCTGCTTCTCGTCGTCGATGGCTTCCTTCAGGGTGCGGTAGCGTACCGACCGCTGGGCATCGGCCAAGCTGTTGGCAATTTCGGGCAGGTTAGAGTGCGTATAAATTTTATTGAGCAGGTCTTGCTGCAGGGGGGTCTCGTAGCTGCTTACCAAGTCGCGCAGCACCTGGGCTTCGTCTTCGCTGAAGTAAAGGCTGGTATGTCCCTGCCGCAGCGATGTCCGATCTAAGTAGTGCTGCTTCTCATCGTCGATGCGGATGGTGTAGCCCGCTTCTTCGATGGTCTGGAAGTAGCGATAGACGGTGGTTTTGTTCACCTCCAGCAGGTCGGCGTACTGCCGGGCGGTGCGCCGCAGGGGCGAACTGAGGAGAGAAATGAGTTTGAGAAGGCGAAGAAGGCGCTGCTGTTCGTTCATAAGCGGGACAAGAAGCCCAATCTCTCAAAAAACCAGCGCTCTACCAAGCGCAAAGCTACTTTCTAGGATACGACCGGCGCGGTTTGGGCCGTCGGCCGCCCCCATTGCTGCGGCCCGAAGGCGAAGCAGGAGCAGAATCTTGGGTGCCATCGTCGGGGAAGGGGTGCTCGTCCACCACCGGTATCTTCTGGTCGATGGTGCGCTGGATGTCGCGCAGGTACTCTTTTTCTTCAGCATCGCAGAACGACCAGGCCACGCCACTGGCTCCCGCCCGCCCGGTGCGCCCGATGCGGTGCACGTAAGTTTCCGGAATATTGGGCAGGTCGTAGTTGATTACGTACGATAGTTCTTCTACGTCGATGCCCCGGGCGGCAATGTCGGTCGCCACCAGCACGGGGGTTTCGCCGCTTTTAAAGTTACCCAGCGCCCGCTGGCGGGCGCCCTGCGACTTGTTGCCGTGGATGGCTTCGGCCCGAATGTCGGCCTTGCCAAGTAGCTTCACAATCTTATTGGCCCCGTGCTTGGTGCGCGAAAACACCAGCACTGAGTCGATCGGTTCGGTCTGTAGCAGGTGGGTGAGCAGTTTGGGCTTGCTCTTTTTGCTGACAAAAAACACGGCCTGATCCACCTTTTCGGCGGTGGTCTGCTCGGGTTGCACCACCACTTTTTCAGGGTTGCCCAGAATTTTGCGCGACAGCTTCACGATGTCGGGCGGCAGGGTGGCCGAGAAAAACAGCGACTGCCGCTGCTCGGGCAGTTTGGCGATAATCTTTTTAATGTCGTGGATAAACCCCATGTCCAGCATGCGGTCGGCCTCGTCCAGCACAAAGTACTTGATGTCCTTGAGGCTAATAAACCCCTGGTTCATGAGGTCGAGCAGCCGCCCGGGGGTGGCGATGAGCACGTCGACGCCCCGCCGCAGGGCCTGCGTCTGGGCTCCCTGTTTTACTCCCCCGAAGATCACCAGGTTCTTGATGTCGGTATACTTCCCGTAGGCGGTAAAGCTTTCCTCGATCTGAATGGCCAGCTCTCGGGTAGGGGTTACCACCAGGGCTTGAATGGGCCGTGCTCCACGCCCGGCAGGCTTTTCGTTCGATAAATGCTGCAGGATGGGCAGGGCAAAAGCGGCAGTTTTACCGGTACCAGTTTGCGCCGAAGCCAACAAATCGTGCCCCCGCAGCAGAATAGGAATCGCCTGCTCCTGAATGGGAGTAGGATGCGTATAGCCCTCAGCTTGCAGGGCGCGCAGTAGGGGGTCGATGAGGTGAAGGTCCGAGAAGGTCATGGGCGGGGATGGTAAGAGACAAAGGTAGAAGAATTGTTGAGATAATTTTTTTATCTTTTCCAACCATTTACCCTCCTTGCGGGTCATGATAAAACACTGAAACTAACCAATAGCTAGCTGCTAGCATTAATGCACGAAGACAACACGCTGGTCGCCGACTGTATAAAGGGAGACCGGGCCGCACAACGGGCGCTGTACCAAAAGTACGCCGCCCGGATGATGACGGTCTGCTTACGGTACTGCCGTTGCCGTGAGGATGCGGAGGACGTGCTCCAAGACGCATTCGTGAAAGTCTTCAACCACATGCACACGTTTCGTCAGGACTCAACACTTGCCTACTGGATCAAACGCATCGTTGTCAACACTGCTCTTAACTACCATCGCAAGAGTGTGCACCTGTATCCGCATCTCGATATAGACGAGGTGCATTCGCTCGGTACTGACAGTACCACCTTATCAAATTACCACTTTAAAGAACTACTACAGTTGCTGCAAACCCTACCCCAAGGCTGCCAGGTTATTTTTAACCTCCATGCCATCGAGGGGTACAAACATCGTGAGATTGCTACCATGCTTCAGATTAGTGAAGGAACGTCTAAGTCGCAGTACGCGCGCGCGCGCGCGTTGCTGCAAGAATTAATCACCGAAAAAGGGGAGGTAAAACATGGATGATACTAAGCCCAACCGCCCGCCCTGGGAAAACCAGTGGCAGCAAGCTTTTGACGGGGCCGAAACTCCCCCCTCGGAGCATGTGTGGAAGAATATTGAGGGGCAGCTTGCCGTGCAGGAGTCCGGCAAATACCGGCGGGGTTTTCTGCTCTATCGCGCCGTGGCGGCCGTACTGCTGCTGCTGATCGCCGGACTGTCGTGGTACATCTTGGCGCAGCGGCCAGCTGAAGACCCCGGTGCGATTGCTGACGCCGAAACCCAACAGCACTCGCCACGGTCTGCTGATGAGCGCGCGGCGGCGGGGCTCGCGCTCCCTGATACGAACACTACTACGCCAAAAGTATCTCCGGCCGAATCTCTCCGCGTGGCCGAAGTTCAGTCCGGTGAAGCCAATCGTGCTCGGCCAGCCTTAAACGATGCTGCCAACGCTACCGGACTAGCTTCCGCAACCGAGTCGGCGGCGTCGGCAACCAGCGCTTCCTTATCTTCCGCGTTGGTTCAGTCCGCTGTTCCTCCTTCCGGTGCTTTGGCCGAGACGGACCGCTCCCTAGTTTCAACCGATCAGCAACGCTCCGCAACCGCTTCTTTGGTAGCGTCCGTGACCTCCGGAGGCGTAGCGGATGCTTCTGCACCCCAGCTGCCCGACCAATCGGAGGCGATCTTGTACCGGGTGCCTCAGATTCCGATGGATTATCCGGAGAAAGAGCGCGAACCAATCGCATTCTTCGCGGGACTATCGCTGGCTCCGGGCTACTTTGATCCGCAGTTTCAGGCCAATCCTGGTAACCTGGAGGCGGTGGCGCTCGGTCCAAGTCCGAGTTCTTCGTTTAATGCAATAGATCTTAGGAGTGCCGATGCGTACGGCTCCTCTGCTTCGTCTTCAACCATTGGAATAGAAAACACGCCTGAACTATCGTTTAGCTACGGCTTCGACGTAGGAATGCGCTTGTCGGAGCACTGGGTGCTCGAGGGGGGCGTGGACTATAATCGCTTTGTCACCAGCACGGCCTCCCGCTGGGTGGTAGCTGACATCGCCTCGGGCGAACGGTACGCCTACGTAGCTACCAACGCTAACACGCTGGATAACAACATGAACCAGTCTCCCAATACCAGCACCGACCTTAATAATGGCTACGAGTTTATTGCGGTACCCATGAAGGTAGGCTACCGCCGGTTCGTGAACAAGTTTCAATTTACCCTGAGCTCGGGGGTGGCGGCTAACTTCTTCCTGCAGAATGCTATTTCAGCCGCTAACGATGCCTCACAGCTAAGGACCTACCGGATTTCAGCTTCTGAGGAGGGTAGCCCCTTTAATAATGTGTACTACAGTGGTTTGTTGAGCGGAGGAGTAAACTACAACGTATCGGGTCGCTACTTTCTGTCGCTCACGCCCACTTACACCTTTGCGCTTACTCCCCTAACCCGGGCGGACAGCGATCTGAGTAGTAACCCTTACTCCTTGGGGGTTAACGTGGGCTTTCAGTACCAGTTTTAGAGATAGCCTGCAGAAGGCTGGCCACCCCGACAACCAGGCCTACTCCAATGGGGTTGAGCCACAAATAGCTAATGTTAGCGGTGAAAAAGAGGGCAATGACCAAACCCTGCGCCACAATTGCGGCTAGGAAAACAGCTTTTGCTTGGATCCAGCGAATGTAAAAGGCCACTACGAAAATGCCCAGCATCGGTCCGTAAAAGATGGAGCCGATGATATTCACCAGCTCGATGAGATTTTCGGCCAGCGAAGCGAATAGAGCAAACAGCAGGGCCAGCGTGCCCCACAGCAGGGTGAACCCCCGCGATACCCGTACGTAGTGCTGGTCGGAGGCGTTGTCCCTTACGAAACGGCGGTATAAGTCTACCGTGGCGGTGGTGGACAAGGCGTTGAGTTCGGAAGCGGTAGAGGACATGGCGGCCGACAGAATGACGGCCAGCAGCAATCCGATGAGCCCCTCCGGGAAGCGGTTCATGATAAACGTGATGAATACGTAGTCGTGGTCTTGGGTAGCCAGGCTCGGGTCGGCTTGGCGAATAAGCGATTTAGCACTGTCCCTCATCGTCACCTCCGACTCGTTTAGTTGCTTGATCTTCTGCTGACTTAGCCCGGCGGCCGGTTCGTCCTCACGTTCCAGGTGCTCGAGATACTGGTTTATCTCCGCACTCTTCTCATTCCACAAGCGATCATAGTCTTTGTTTAGCGCCTCCCATTCGGAAGCGTAGCCCGATGATTGCACCGTTTCGCGTCCTTGTTCGATAAAGAACAGGGGCGGCTGGTAAAACTGATAGAAGACAAATACCAGCACGCCGACGAACAAGATAGAGAACTGCATCGGCACCTTGAGCAGTCCATTCATCATCAGCCCCAGTCGGCTCTCGGTAATAGAACGCCCTGTTAAGTAACGCTGCACCTGCGACTGGTCGGTACCGAAGTACGACAAGAACAGGAACGTCCCTCCCAGCATTCCCGACCAAAAGTTGTAACGATCCGACGGGTCGAACTCGAAGCTTACCGCGTTGAGGCGGCCCGCACTTCCGGCCACGTCGAGCGCTTCGCCCAGGCCAATGTCGGGGGGTAGCAGGTGCATAATCATAAATCCCGCCGCCGCCATGCCGCCCATCATTACGGCCATCTGCTGCTTCTGCGTCTGGCTTACGGCCCGGGTGCCCCCGCTAACGGTGTAGACAATCACCACTATTCCAATCACCAAACTCGTGGACGACAGCGGCCAACCCAGGGCGCTCGACAGAATGATGGCTGGGGCGTAGATGGTGATGCCGGCCGACAATGCCCGTTGTACCAGGAAGATCATTGCGCCCAGCACCCGCGTGCGCACATCAAAGCGACTTTCTAGGTATTCGTAGGCCGTGTATACCTTGAGGCGGTAGTAGATGGGGATAAAGGTAATGGAGATGATCACCAGGGCCAGGGGCATACCGAAGTAGAACTGGACAAACCGCAGTCCATCCTCAAAGGCCAGTCCCGGAGTAGACAGAAAGGTAATTGCGCTGGCCTGGGTGGCCATCACCGACAGGCCGACGGTCCACCACTTCATGCTGTTGCCCCCCCGTAGGTAGTTGGCCATATCACCACTGCTCCGGGTGCGCCACACTCCGTACGCTACGATAAACAACAGTGTTCCTGATAGCACCAGCCAGTCTAGGGTACTCATGCGTAGCGAAGGGTCAGGAGGTAAAGCAGCACAATGAGCACCACTAGGTTACCCAGCACCAGCAGGTAGACGGTCCGCCAGCGGCGGAAGAAGGGGGGACGCTCGTTCACGATGACAAGGTATTAAATTTTACGAACGTTATCGCTCGGCCGGGTTATGCTATCTCAACGTCAGCTCACATCTTATTAATTCTGGGCAGAAGCGGTATCCTCCTGGTCGGGCGAACTTTGCACTCCTACGCTGGTCATTAGCCCCGAGCGAAGGGCCAACCACCAGTACCGGGTCATCGACCGGGTAGGGTCGCGCTCGATGCTGATCGGACCCGGTCGCAGGGGTTTGTTCCTAGTCGGGTTGCTTTCCTTAATCACCAGCCAGTTGGCCAGCCATGACTTTACAATCTTCTTCTTGTCAGGCTCCTCCTCCTTGAGCAGGTTGATTTTCAAGTCATCGTACAGGAACCGTACGTTGCCGGTGGCCGACCGATCGTCGAGCCGCATATCAAAATCCAAGCGGTTGGCTACTCCGCGCTTGATCGAAGCAAACGCCAGGGGCTCAACCGCCGGGTTAAGGGCCGTCAGGAGCATGCGGTCCATCTCGCCGCGAATACGGTGCTCGCCGTGGGGATCGGTCAGGGGAAAGTCGAATTGTAAGGTGGCCTGCCCTTTGTTCATAAATTTGGTGCGGACGTCGGCTTCCAGCACCAGGGTCGTATCGCTGGTTCGGTTGGTAACGTGGCGCAACGAGGCGTGCAGATCGGCAAACGTAATGTACCCAGCCTGCTCGGCCGACGGGCGACGCTCTTCGTAGCGAATCAGGCCATCGGTGAGTACCAGCGTGTCGATGCCGAAGGGAGTAGCTACTGATTGGAGTAGCTTGGGGAGTAAGGGGCGAGTTTGTGCTTCGCCACTCGGCAAACGCAGGTCGCGGAAGAGGTGCAGCTCCATTTGTTCTACCGAAGCCCGCCGCATCTGTACCACCAGCGAATCGGTCATGCCCAGAAAGTCGACTCCCTGAAGGGCCACTGTGCCTGCCTTCCACTCCATCCAGGTGGTAAGCGTTCCGAGTTGCTGACCCATCTCGTACTTGCCCAGGCGGGGCGTTACCGACACCTGCCGCGCCAGCACCTCCCCAACCATAGGGTCTACCCCTAACGAGTCGACCCCGAACTGGTACAGGCTGTCGGAGGATACGAACGTTTGGTCGCGCAGCCAAAGTTTGGCTTCCCGCATGGCGGGCCAGCCGTGCGTCTGCTGCGCCGCCACCGAGTCGATCTGGGCGGCCACCACCTGCATACCAAGCTCCCGCACCGTAGTGCTATCAGGCGCTCCCGCGTCGTGGTGGCGCACTAAGCCTAGCGCGGCGCGCTTCACGCTGATCGCATCGATGGTTACCGAGTCAAAATAGGGCTTGATGAGTTGGTACGTATTAAACCGGACAGATGAGTCCGCTGCCGCCGAGTCGGGTTGGGAAAGAAACGGGTAGCGGTGGATAAACACCGAGGGTTGATTTACGTCGATCACATCGACGGCGAGGTAGCGCCCCGACAAGAAGTAATCAAAATCGCGAAAGCGGACGTCTACGTGACGTAGGGTACCCGTATAATACTTCTGATGTTTTAAACGCGCTGAACGGTTTACCCGGGCCGTATCGTAGCGCAGCGTAACGTTTTTTAGCGCGATTTTCTGACTGAATAAACTCGCGTCTAGTTGTTCGTAGTCGATCTGGTACAGCCCGTCGGTAAAGTGGTTAACCGCTTCCTTGAGCGCTCTGCCGACAATTGGCTGAAAGAAAAAGAAGATCAACAGCTGCAACAATAGCAGCAGGCTTAGCACAGTGCCTACTGCCCACAGGAGCCAACGAAATACCTTACTGCCGGTGCGCATCTTGATTGAGGGTAGATCAGCAAGATAGGCAAAATTATCTTCAGCACCGGACTACCCTACTCCGTCACTAACTCGCGGGCGTACTTGGCCTTCTGCTTTAGCAGGGCAACGGACAACACCTCATCTACGGTGCTCACGTAATGCACCTCTAAGCCCTTTAGGTACCGCTCATTGATTTCCTCTACGTCCTTGCGGTTTCTTTCGCACAAGATTACCTCCTTCATCCCGGCGCGGCGGGCGGCCAATAGTTTTTCCTTGATACCACCCACCGGCAGCACCTTACCGCGCAGCGTGATCTCGCCAGTCATGGCCAGGCGGCTGCGCACCTTGCGCTGGGTGTAGGCCGAAGCCACGGCCGTCAGCATGGTGATACCGGCCGAAGGTCCATCCTTGGGCACCGCCCCGGCGGGCACGTGCACGTGCAGGTCGTAGTTTTCAAATACCTTGTGGTGGATATTCAGCGTATCAGCCCGCGATTTAAGGTACGACAGGGCCGTCATGGCCGACTCCTTCATCACGTCACCGAGTTGCCCCGACAGCGTTAGCTTTCCTTTGCCGCGGCTTAGGCTTGCCTCGATAAAGAGAATTTCGCCCCCCGCCTGCGTCCAGGCCAGTCCGGTGGTGACTCCCGGCAGTTCGTTGTCTTGGTACAGTTCTTTGTCAAAGACCGGCGCACCCAGCACCTGGCGTACTTCGGTTTCGGTAATCTTAGACTCCGCGGGTTCTTCCAGGGCAATCGCCTTGGCTACGTTGCGAATCACCGCCGCAATTTTGCGCTCTAAACTTCGCACTCCTGACTCGCGCGTGTAGTTTTCAATGATGCTTACCAACGCCTTTTTGTCAAAGCTAACGTCTTTGGTTTGTAGACCGTGCTCCTTGCGTTGCTTGGGAACCAAGTGGCGTTTAGCAATCTGCACTTTCTCCTCCAGCGTGTAACCGGTTACCTCGATAATCTCCATGCGGTCGCGCAAGGGAGCCGGAATGGTATCCAGCGAGTTGGCCGTAGCCACAAAGAGCACGTTCGATAAATCGTATTCTACCTCCAGGTAGTTATCCATGAAAGTACTGTTCTGCTCGGGGTCTAGCACCTCGAGCAGGGCCGATGAAGGATCGCCCCGAAAGTCGGAGCGCACCTTGTCGATTTCGTCCAGGATAAAGACCGGATTGCCCTTCTGCACCTTCTTGATGCTCTGGATGATCTTGCCAGGCATGGCCCCAACGTAGGTCTTGCGGTGACCCCGAATTTCAGCCTCGTCGCTCACTCCACCCAGCGACATGCGGCAGTACTTACGCCCCAGGGCCTTAGCAATGGACTTACCCAACGAGGTTTTACCAACGCCGGGGGGGCCGTACAGGCACAAGATTGGCCCTTTCATGTTCTGCTTAAGCTTCAGCACCGCCAAATACTCGATGATGCGGTCCTTTACCTTTTCCAGTCCGTAGTGGTCGCGGTCCAGGATTTTTTTGGCCTTGCGCAGGTCAAAATTGTCGTTCGTAAACTCGTTCCAGGGCAGGTCGAGCAGCAGTTCTACGTAGTTGTAGGTGATGGGATACTCGGCCGCCATGGGGTTCATACGCGACAGCTTCTCCAGTTCCTTCACAAAGTGGCCGTGCACCGCTTCGCCCCATCCCTTCTTCTCGCCCCGCAGGCGCATCTTATCGATGTCCTGGTCTAGCCCCCCGTCGCCCAGCTCATCCTGCAGCACCTTCATCTGCTGGCGCAAAAAATAATCGCGCTGCTGCTGGTCGATGTCCGAATGCACCTTGCTGTGGATCTCCCGACGCAGCTCGAGCATCTGGATGTCCTTGAGCATGTACTCCAGCAGCAGCTTGGCGCGGTCCATCCCATCGTTGGTCTCCAGCAGCTTCTGCTTTTCGGCCACCTCTACGTTGATGTTGGAGGACAGAAAGTGCGTCAGGAAACTAGGGCTGTCGATATTATTAAGAGCCGCCTGGGCTTCCTGCGGAATTTCAGGGTTTAGCTCCAGGATGCGGGCGGCCGCCTCCTTGATCGACTGTAGCACGGCGACCGCTTCCTGATCTTCTTTGGACGGAAATTTTTCCTCGATATGCTCTACGGTAGCTTTCAGGTACGGGTCTTCTTGCACAAAGGAGGTAATCTGAAAACGCTTCTTGCCCTGAATAATAATCGTCGTGTTGCCGTCGGGAAGCACCAGCATCTTGATAATCTTAGCCACGGTGCCCACCTGGTAGATATCTCCCGGATCGGGTTCTTCGGCGAAATTATCCTTCTGGGCCACTACTCCCACAATGCGGTTGCCCTTGCGGTAAGCCTGCTTCACCAGTTTGCTCGACTTCTTGCGCCCCACCGTGATCGGGATAACTACCCCCGGAAAGAGCACCGTGTTGCGAATGGGCAGGATAGGTAATTTGTCGGGGAGCATCTCTGGCTCGTCGTCACCCTCATCATCGGTCACCAACTGAATCAGATCGTCAGCTTCGTCTTCGTCTAAAGGAGAAATGAAAATATTGTCAGTCAAGTTATTGGCATTCATCATATACACTAGTGCCACAATGACACAATTAGGCTAATTTTGTTTCAATTTCGTCGACTTCGGTATAGGGCAAGGGGTGTGCCACCTTTGGATTGCTGACACGTGCCGTGGCGAATCGTTACCCTGGGGTTGGCGGGTGAGATGCTCTGTGAAAGCGGCCTAAACCTTACAAGAAGAAGAAGATAGCCCGCTTTTTGTTGATTGTCAGGCAATTGGGCAAACCTATGCTTCGATATTTCATATTCTTCAGCATCTGCTGGGTGAGTACCGCCGCCTTTGGTCAACTAAAACCCGCCCAAAGTGCCTTTCGCTTACAAGATACTGCCAAAAGCGCAGTCTCGCCCAAGGTATACGCCCTACTCGCGTTTCCGAACCTAGCCACAATTCCCTACTACCGGGATGCTAAGTCGTTTGCTACCCTTCAGAAACTCGCGAAACGGTCTGATGGCGAAGCGCTGTATCCCCGTCTTTTTTCTTACGTGCAGCAGTTTGGGGTACAAAACTTTATCGAAGAAGCGGGGCTCCTGTGGAAGCTTGCCAAACTAGAGGAGGAACAAGGTGACACGGTAGCCGCCGTAGCGATCTACAAACTTATCCTGAAGCACCACCCCCAGGGCGTGGAGGCGCAGGAGGCGCGGGGGCTGCTGCAAGACTTCGGGGAAGAGCAGCAGGAAGACTACGTACCGCTCGAGTACTACTACGAACTGGTGGAGTTTCGCAAGGAGATCGACACCTTGCGTCCGCCCCGCGGGGTATACCTCAACATGGGCGATGGCCTTAACTCGGTAGCCAATGATTACGGACCCGCCCTGAGCGCCCGCAACGACGTGCTGCTGTTTACTTCCAAGCGCCACAAGCGGTCGCAGGGCCTCAAGGAGGTAGACAACGAAGACCTGATGATCAGCTACCGACAGGACGACGACTGGTCGCTGGCCGAACCCCTGGAAGGTGTCAACTCACTGTACAATGAGGGCTCGGCGTGCCTGAGTCCCGACGGCACTACCCTGTTCTTCGCCCGCTGCAACGCGCCCGACGGCTCGGGCAGCTGCGACCTGTACGTATCAACCCGGCAGGCGGGACAAAGCTGGAGCTCGCCCCGCAACCTGGGCGCAACCGTGAACAGTGCGTCGTGGGATTCGCATCCCGCCCTGTCGCGCACGGGCGATACCCTGTTTTTTGCCTCCGACCGGCTCGGGGGATTTGGGTTGTCGGATATCTACTATACCCACCGCGATGCGAAGGGGCAGTGGCTGTTGCCTAAGAACATGGGTCCGGTGGTGAACACCCGCGGCAGCGAGGTGAGCCCGTTCTTCCATCCTGAGCACAACGTACTCTACTTTAGCTCTAACGGGCATCTGCTCAACTTCGGCGAGTACGATATCTACAAATCATACCGCTACCGGAACATCTGGAACGAACCTAAGAACATTGGTCCGCTGGTGAACGGAGTGGGCAGCGAGTTTTACTTTACCATCGATGCGCAGTCGCAGAACCTGTACTACGCCCGTTCGGTAGAAGACCAGATGGGCAACCTTGATCTGTACTCCTTCCCCCTGCCGATGGAAGCCAAACCGACGGCGACCATCAACCTAGACGGCTCACTGGTAAATAGCGAGACCGGCAAGCCCTTTCGCAGTGGCATTGTGTCGATCATTGATCTGGACAACGGGGTGGAAGTTGCCCCCAAGAATTTACGCGACGACGGCACCTTCGCTTTCAAGCTGATCAACAACAACCGTTACCTGATTATTATTCAGGGGGAAGAGTTCTTTCGGCTAGAGGAGGTATTCTTTTTGACCGGCGACCGCACGTTCAACTTTGAAACGATGCCGATCTCCAGCCGCATCCAGTTTAGCAATATGGAGTTTGATAACGGAAAGTCGGAGATCAAGCCTGAGATGTACGCTGACCTGGATAAGATTGTTAACTTCTTAATGGATAACCCCAACATCCAGTTGCACATCGAGGGGCACACCGACTCCGACGGCAATCCTGAGTTAAACCGTAAGCTGTCTCAGTCGCGGGCGGATGCCATTCGGGCCTACCTCATCGACTTTGGCAGCGTAGCCCCCGACCGCGTCCGAGCTACCGGCTACGGCAGCAGCAAGCCCATCGTCGACGAAAAAACGGCGGCTGACAAAAAGCTCAACCGCCGGGTGGAATTTAAGATTGAGAAGAAGTAAGCTTAGGCCGCCTGCCGCTCGGTGGGGCGGTGGTACTCGTAGCCCTCGGCCTTACTCAGAGTCTGCGCTAAGTTACTTAGCAATACGCCGTAAATCACCTTCGACGCGATATCGGCCACCGTGTAGGTCATCTGCCGGGCCACGACCCCCGTTTCGTTGTAGAACGCTCCCTCAATGCCCAACAGGTGGGGCATCAAATAGGCACCGGGATACAGAAACCATGAGAAGAGAAATAGCCACCAAATGCTATTAAGCGTTTTCTGTCCTGCCAGGGGTATTCCTTCTTTTCCTTCGTCGATCACTTTCTTCATCACCCACAGGATGTGGAAGAAGAACACGGTAGAAATAGCTCCCCACACGGCAAAGGCAACCAAATCAGTCACCTCGTAGAATTGCCCGATGTAACCCGTGATCACCATCATCGCGCCCGAAAACCAGAACTGATTTCGGATGCTGGTAAAACTGCTTTTGGTGAGGGTAACCACAAACAGGATTTGCAGCAACAGCATGGGCACGTCGATTAGCCAGTTCAGGTAACGGTAGCCATTGTTAAATAGATCTTTTCCTTCCGCTAGAAAGTAGCGTCCCCGCACGGAGTCAAAGGCAAAAGCATCTACCCAGTTCTGGGCCTGCACGTAGAGCAGTAAGGCAGCCGACACCATTACCACGCCCGACAGTACCGAAGACAATTGGTACTTGGGTGCTGAATTTTTGATGGTTAGCACAAAATAAAGTAGCGCGGCGAACATCACCGAGTAGCCCAACGTGAGCACGTGGGCGGTCATCTGATAGGCCATTTCGGAGTAGCCTTGCTCCAGGCCAATGTAGTTCTCAAACGTTGCGTTTCCTAGTGTTTCCATAGTAGAAGAAGATTAAATGATTCCTCTTCTATACTACCTGCCGCCCCTTTTGTTCGTCGATTTAAAACGAATGCAGCAGCACCATGGCAAAGCAAGCTTGAACCGCCTTTAGAATAGCACTTTAAAAAGGTCGTTGAACACAGCGAACACCATCAGCGATAGCAGCAGCACCATGCCTACCTTCTGCGCCCCTTCCAGAAATTTGTCGGAAGGCTTGCGGCCCGACACCATCTCGTAGGTTAGAAATACCACGTGGCCTCCGTCCAGGGCCGGAATGGGCAGGAAGTTCATGAAGGCCAGCACCATCGACAGCAACCCGGTGATGCGCCAGAAGCGAACCCAGTCCCACTCGCCCCCAAAAATTTGGGCAATTCCGATAGGGCCGCTGATGGACTTGGAAGCAGACACCTCACCGGTAAATATCTTACCCAGCGCCCGAATGTTGATCCACACCACATCGAAGGCCGCCTCCGCCCCCTTGGGCAGCGATTCGGCCAGGTTGTACTCGGTACGGGCAATGGGGACTTCCCACTGGGCAAAGAACCCTAGTTTGCCCTCTTCGTCTACGTCTACGTTAAGCGTACGGGGAGTGCCCACCACCGACTCAACCCCTTGTTTTTCGGAAACCACCTCCAGGGTCACCGTGCCCCCCGCGTTGGCCTTCACCACCGACTCAAACTCATCGTAGTACTGCACCGACTCACCGTTAATCTGCAATACCCGGTCGCCCTCGCGCAGGCCACCTTCTTCGGCATTGCTGCCCTCAACCAACCCTCCCACCGTAAACGGCCTACGCACGTCGATATACTGGTTGGCAGCATCCTTGTCCGAAAACTTATCCAGAAAGCCGCGGGGGATGGGCACGTCTACGGTCTTACCGTCTCGCGAAATTGTGTAGTAGCCATTGGTACCCAACAGCACGTTAGGGCTGTACAGATCGCTGAATTTCTCGTAGGGTTCTCCGTTCACTTCCTGTACCTTGTCGCCGGTCTGTAAACCAATCTCTTGACCTAGTTTGTAGGCAACGATGCCGTTCTGCATCACCGCTTCCCGGGGCACGTAGGTATCGCCGTAGCGATAGGTCAGAAAAATGAAGATGACGATACCCGTGATCACGTTCACAATAATCCCCCCCATCATCACAATTAGGCGTTGCCAAGCCGGTTTGGCGCGAAACTCCCACGGCTGGGGCTCTTCCGACAATTTTTTGGTGTCGAGCGACTCATCCACCATGCCCGATATTTTAACGAACCCCCCCAGCGGAATGGCGCCCAGATTGTACTCCGTTTCCCCGTAGCGAAACCCTACGATCTTGGGGGGGAAGCCGATGTAGTACTGCTCTACCCGCATTCCAAACATTTTGGCCGTTAGCAGGTGGCCAAGTTCGTGCAGTCCTACCAAAAGTGACAGCCCCAGCAGCAACTGCGCTGCCATAATAAGTCCTTCCATTTATTTGTCTGTTGAAGTTTTTGTGCTTCGTAGCATCAAGTATTATCTGAATTCGGTAAGCAATTCTAGTGCCTTGCTTCGAGTTTCATCGTTGGTGGCAACGTAGTCCTCGTAATTGGGGTGGCGAATGTACGGCATTTTTTCCATACAGCGCTCCACAAGCGACGACATGTCCAGAAAACCAATATTGCCCCGCAAAAATTCAGATACTGCCACCTCGTTGGCCGCGTTAAGCACGCAAGGGGTGTTCCCCCCCCGGCGCATGGCTTCAAACGCTAGCAATAGGTTGCGGAACGTGTCCGTGTCGGGGCGCTCGAAAGTGAGTTCAGGGTACTCTAAAAAGTTAAAGCGCGGCAGCGCGTTAGGCAGGCGCTGCGGATAGCTGAGCGCATACTGAATAGGAACGCGCATGTCGGGCAAGCCCAGCTGGGCCTTGAGCGAGCTGTCGGCAAACTGCACCAGCGAATGAACGATAGACTGCGGATGCACCACCACCTCAATCTGTTCGGGAGAAAGCCCAAACAACCACTGGGCCTCGATCACTTCCAGCCCCTTGTTCATAAGGGAGGCCGAGTCGATGGTTACCTTGGCGCCCATCTCCCAGTTAGGATGCTTCAGCGCCTGCTCCTTGGTAACGTTCGCCAAATCGGCCCGACGCTTACCCCGGAAGGGTCCTCCCGACGCGGTTAGAATCACTTTCTCGATGGGGTTGTGAAACTCACCAACCAAGCATTGGAAGATTGCCGAGTGCTCAGAGTCTACCGGATAAATGCTGACCCCGTGTTCTTTAGCGAGTTGAGTAACCAGTCCCCCCGCCACCACCAAGGTCTCTTTGTTCGCTAGGGCAATCGTTTTTCTGGCTTCAATGGCACGGATGGTGGGCAAAAGCCCCGAGTAGCCGACGGTGGCGGTAAGCACCAAGTCGATGGTATCCATCGTGACTACGTCGGCCAGCGCGGCGGTGCCCGTGTATACCTTGATACCGAGTGGGTCGAGGGCTGCATGCACCGTAGGGTACTGCGCTTCATCTACGATGATTACCGCATTGGGAAGAAACTGGCGGCTCTGCCGAATGAGAAGGTCGGCATTGCGGTGGGCGGTGAGCACTTCAACCGCAAATTTTTGCGGGTGGCTTTGTATTACTTCTAGGGCTTGGGTACCGATAGAGCCGGTGGCACCCACAATCGCCAAACGCCGGGGGGGGACTTCTTCAGAAATATCTTGCACACCATTGGGGTTGATGACGCGCTAATATAGGAAGTTGGCGGTAATTAAACGAAGGTTATCCGCCAGACCTACGAGCGTGCCTTTTTGGTCTTTTAAGAACTTCATATCAATCCAACATGCCTTACTTTAGAACCCAACAATAAGCAGCAGTAACCCTAACAATGTAACCCGTTCATGGCCAAGATTAAATACCACTACGACCCAGAAACCTGCCGGTACGAACGCGTACGGGTAACCAAGTGGGCAGTGGTTCTCGATGCTATTCTTTCGCTTTCGGTGGTTCTTATTGCAGCGCTCGCCGTGGCATTGGTCTATCGTACCTACTTCGACTCACCTCGAGAAAATAGCTTTCGCCAGGACAACGAAAAGCTACTCTTTCGCTACGAAATACTTAACAAGGAACTAAGTGCCATTCAAGGCGTGCTATCGGGTCTACAAGAGCGCGACGACCACGTTTACCGCATCATCTACGAGCAAGACCCTATTCCTCAGTCTATCCGCAACGCGGGCATCGGAGGGTCTGAACGCTATCAAAATTTGCTAAACAAAGACCTGGAGCACAAAGACTATCTACTCAATACCCTTTCTACCTTCGACCAAATGAAGCGACAGATGTACATTCAGACTAAGTCGCACGACGAACTATTCAGTCTGGCCCGCAACCAACATTTGCTGCTTGCCTCCATGCCCGCCATCACCCCCATCCCGCTGCAGCAGTCGTATTTATCGTCGGGTTTCGGACTGCGGTATCACCCAATCTATAAGGTACGAAAAATGCATACGGGCATTGACTTTGGCGCTCGGGTGGGCACCCCAATCTACGCCACCGGCGCGGGCAAAGTAACCAAGGCGTCGACTAGCTTCTACGGTTACGGCAAACAGGTAGAGATCGACCACGGCTTTGGCCTGAAAACTAAGTACGCCCACTTGTCGGAGTTTAACGTAAAGGTGGGACAACGCGTAAAAAGGGGTGAACTGATCGCTTACAGTGGCAACACCGGAACCTCATCGGGACCACATCTGCACTACGAGGTGCACAAAAACAGCAAAAAGGTAAACCCTATTCACTACTTCTACCAGGATATCAGCGATTCAGAGTACGAAAAGTTGGTTGAATTGGCTTCGGTAGAGAACGAATCAATGTAGCGCCTACTGCGTAGCGCCTACTGCTTGAGCAGACGATAGAACACCTTTCGGTATAGTTCGGGACGTACTTGCTTGAGTTTGTAGGAGATTACCGGAATGTTATCGTAGTTTTGAGAAGGCAGCTTCTGAAACTGCATGCCACCTACCTCCTGTACCAAGCCGAAGTGGATAAAGTGCTCATCGGCAAACCGAGCAAGCTCTCCCAGGGCGTCAGACTTCTCGGGCAGGGCAAAATAGATTTCCCGTACCTTGTGCTTGATGCAGTACTTCTTCAGAGCGCTTAGGTCGCCTTTGATCAGTGATCCTTCCTGATCGTTATCAAAAAATCCTAGAAAGCGATAGCCGAAACTTTTGTTCTTCTTGAGGTACCGAAAGACGCTACGTCCGGCCGGAGTGTACCCCACCACCACGTAGGGCACCCGGTTGGCCTTAAGATTTCTGAGGTATTTGTAAGAAGCAAGCAGGACAATCTTAATGCTTACGGTGAGCAGAAAGGTAGCCAAATAAGCCTCTATCATAAACAAACTGCTGTAGTAGAAGGTCTGAAACGTAACCAGGTAAAGAAGCAACGTGCAGGCGTGAACCACCACTAGTTTTAGTGAGCTTTTAACAATTTTGCTAACGTACTTAAGGTTGCCGGTGTCGTAGTGATTAAGGACAAGTGCCAGTACAACCCACAGCAAAATCCAGATAGCGTTGAGCGAACGGTAGAAGCTGGGGAGGGGTGCGGTCAGGGTAAAACTGTTCCAAAAAGAAAGGTAGTAAGCAGCGTAGATGCACAAAGCATCAATAGCAACTAAAATTACAAAGAAGGTTTTGGAGTAGTGCCCTTTCGGTGATGACATGGCGTTCATAGTAGTAGGTTCGGCGTAAGTAAACAATAGAATAGTCTATAGCAACAACGACCCATAAGAATACAATAAAACAATTTTTTCTTACAAATGCCAAATCTAATGGCACTAATGTATTATCAAAAAATGAGCCGATAAACTAAAGCGTTCTAAAAAATACGGCGACCACTTAAAAATTTGTGAAGATCAGTTAATGTGGGACTTCTTTTGCGCAAGTTTTCTTACGCTAAAGTACCTAAAAAAGTTTATTAAACCACTCATTTACCAATACAGAACTTGCTGAATATGTTATCCAACAGGTCATCGTTGGTAATCTGACCCGTAATTTCGCCCAGATGATACAGCGCGTGACGAATGTCCTGTGCTAAAAAATCGTGGCTAATTCCGCTGTTTAGGCCCTCCAGGGTGCTGTTTAGTGCTTCATAGGTTCGTTGCAAACTTGCGTGATGGCGTACGTTGGTGACCACCGCCCCTTCGGTGGCCCCCTGGTATTTCGCCAGAAACTTATTCAGCCGGTCCCGAAGACCATCTAAATTAGTTTTGTGCTGGGCTGATATGCGAACCATCTCATCTTCCTCGAACCAACCCGCCGCCGCCCGATCTATTTTGTTGCCCACCACGATGAACGGTTTGCCTACTTGCAGCAGCCAATCTTGCTGTTCTTGTACCGATGCCGGGGTATCATTCTCTAAATCTACCAGGTAGAGCACGAGCGCCGCCTGCTGCAATTTCTCGTGGGTACGTTGCACCCCCAAGGCTTCTACCCGGTCATCGGTTTCTCGAATACCTGCCGTATCGATGAAGCGCACGCGAATTCCTTCCAGGGTAATCTCATCCTCAATCACATCACGGGTGGTGCCGGGCACTTCCGAAACAATGGCCTTTTCCTCGTTAAGTAAAGCGTTAAGCAGCGTAGACTTGCCCGCATTGGGTTTGCCGACGATTACCACGGGCAGACCGTGCTTAATCACGTTTCCTAGCGCGAAGCTGGCAATGAGTTCGGTAACCACCCGTTGAATTCCCTCTACCAACGCTCTCAGCTGCTGCCGGTCGGCAAACTCCACGTCTTCTTCCGAAAAGTCTAGCTCGAGCTCGATGAGCGAGGCGAATCGGACCAGCTCCTCCCGCAATTGGTTGATCTTTTGCGAAAACCCGCCCCGCATCTGGTGCATCGCGGCACGGTGGGCCTCCGCCGACTCGGCAGCGATCAGGTCCGCTACGGCTTCAGCTTGGGCTAAGTCGAAGCGGCCGTGCAAAAAGGCACGCTTGGTAAACTCGCCGGGAGTAGCCAGGCGGGCGCCCGCCGCAACCAGCATTTGTAACAGCTGCTGAACAACGAAGGGTGAGCCGTGGCACGACACCTCCACTACGTCTTCTTTAGTAAACGAGCGCGGGGCTAAGAACAAGCCGACCACCACCTCGTCGATGATGGTATCGTTGTGGCGAATGGTACCAAAGTGCAGCGTGTGCGAAGGCTGCTGCGTGAGGTCCTTGCCCGCAAAAAGGGAATTAACAATAGTAACCGCCTGGTTTCCTGATAGTCGCAGCACAGCAATGGCTCCTGGGCCCGCCGGGGTAGACAACGCAACAATGGTATCGTAGGTAGGGTGCATCATAAAAAAAGGAATACCACCCGGCGTTCCTTCTGCTAGCGTGAAAATAAGTAACTACTCGGCGGCGTTAAACTGCTCAAGCAGCGTCAGAAAGTCTTTGGCCCCTCGGTAACCGCTTACCGGCTGGAACTTAGAAAACGATTGATCGAAGAAAACGATGGTGGGATAGCCGGTAACGCGAAAGGCCTGCGCCAACTCCCCTTTAGAATACTCCTTGCCCTTAAAGGTTACCTTATCCTTACTGTCAGCCTTGAGCTTAACGGCGTAAAAGTTTTCGTTTACGTATTTCGCCACTTTCTCGTTGGCAAAGGTCGTTTTGTCCATCTTCTTGCACCATCCGCACCAGTCAGTGTACACGTCCATGAGAATCTTTCGAGGTTCTTTTTCCGACAAAGCTTCTGCCTCCTCAACGGTTAGCCAGTTAATAGACGCCGTGGGCCGGGGCGGGGTAAACGAAGCGAGAAGGAAGAATAATGATAAGGCAATCAGACGGTTCGAGAGTGCGTTCATGAACGTTGGTTTTGGTCTTATTATGAGTAACGTTTGTCCTTGCGGAAAAATTCTACTGGTTGACCATCAAAGATTACGCCAGAGGGCCAAGTCTCCTTCTGATTCGGTTTCAGCGTACTCGTAGCGGCCCGGCTCAATTAAAATGAGCGTCCTCAGAAGTAGTAAAAGTACGAATAGTCGCCTACTTTCGCTGGGCCTGCTCCGCATTTATTTCGTCTCAACCGCCCCGTTATGCAGCTTGTGCTGACTCCCGATAAGTTTAAAGGTTCTCTTACCGCCGCCGAGGTATGTCAAATTGTGAAGCGGGGCGTGAAGCGCTACGACCCTGCCGTTCGGGTGCGCAGCATTCCATTGGCCGACGGTGGCGAGGGCACGTTGGATATTTTGATCCCGCTGCTGAGATTAGAAATTGTGCGCACCACCGTGCCCGATCCGTTGTTTCGTCCGATACCCGCTTGCTACGGAATGCAAGGCGATACGGCCTACGTAGAGATGGCGGTGGCCTCGGGCTTGCCCCTCCTCAAAGAAGCCGAGCGTGACCCGCTGCGCACCACTTCGCTGGGCACTGGCGAACTGCTCCGGCACGCCATCGAACGCGGGGCCCGCCGGGTGTACCTGTTCGTCGGAGGAAGCGCCACCAACGACGCGGGCCTTGGCTTGGCGCAGGCGCTGGGCTACCGTTTTCTGGACGTGCAGGGACAAGAGTTATCTCCCGTAGGAGGCAATCTCATCCGGGTAGCCCGCATTGAAAAGGAGCAGCTTCTGCCGCAGTTGGCCGACGTAGAAATCCGAGTGGTCAGCGATGTGAACAATCCGCTCTATGGTTCGCAGGGCGCGGCTCAGGTCTACGCCCCGCAGAAAGGAGCTACCGCTGCGGCTGTGCATTTGCTAGAACAGGGCCTAACGAATATGGCCGACCGAATGCAAGACTTCTCGGGCAATGACGTGCGGAACGTGCCCGGGGCGGGTGCCGCCGGTGGGATCGGGGCAGGTGCCGTGGCTTTTTTAGGCGCGCAGTTGATACCCGGTATCGCCACCATGCTGGATTTGTGCCAAGCACCTCCGGCTATTGCGCAAGCTGATTTGGTGGTGAGCGGCGAAGGAAAGATCGATGCCCAAACCCTGCACGGCAAAGTGGTGAAGGGCGTGGGCGACGTATGTCGGCAGCACGGAGTGCCCCTCAACGTAATATGCGGCACCCTGGAGGCTAGTCCGGCGGAGCTGAAACAACTTAACGTGCAGCGGGCCTACGCGGTGAAAGAAGGCAGCATGACCTTGGCCGAGGCACTGGCCAATACCGAGGCGCGGGTGGAAGCGCTGGCCTACCGGATGATCGCGGACTTCTACGCTTCCTAGCGCATCAACTTTTCCTTTTTCTTACATCCGGAGCATTCTCCACCTAGAAAGCCTACCTTTGCGCCTTCGTTCGGAAAATTCTTTCCGCCTATTCCCCGTTCTCTTTCCGTTTGTTATGAAGAAGTACCTTAATCTATTCGACCTATCGCAAAAGGTCGATTATAAAACCGAAGTGCTATCAGGCCTCACGGTCGCCCTGGCACTGGTGCCCGAGGCGGTCGCCTTTGCTTTGATCGCAGGGCTTTCGCCGCTCACCGGACTCTACGCCGCCTTCGTGATGGGCTTGGTCACCGCAGTGCTGGGCGGTCGGCCGGGCATGATCTCGGGGGCGACCGGAGCGGTGGCGGTGGTGATCGTTTCGCTGGTGCAGTCGCACGGGGTTGAGTACGTTTTTGCCACCGTCGTGCTGGCGGGAGTCTTGCAAATCGGAGCTGGGTTTTTACGACTCGGCAAGCTAATGCGCCTGGTGCCCCACCCGGTGATTTTTGGCTTCGTGAACGGGCTAGCCATCATTATTTTCATGTCGCAGATGGAACAGTTCAAAACCGCCGACGGGCAGTGGATGACCGGTCCGCCCCTGTACATTCTCCTCGCGTTGGTGGGAGCCACCATGTTTATCATCTGGGGCCTACCCAAGATTAGTCGCGCCATTCCGGCCTCACTGGTGGCGATCCTCACGATCTTCGCGGTAGTAGTGGGACTGGGCATCGACACCCGCACCGTAGGCGATATCGCTTCCATTCAGGGGCGCTTTCCTCCCTTTCACCTGCCCGCCGTTCCGCTGCAATGGGAAACCATCGTCATCATCTTTCCTTACGCGGCCATTGTGGCCGGAGTGGGCCTGATTGAGAGTCTGCTTACCCTTAACATTGTAGATGAGATTACCCAGACGCGCGGCCGCGGTAACAAGGAAGCGGTGGCCCAGGGCATCGCTAACGTGCTTTCGGGAGTATTTTCGGGCATGGGCGGCTGCGCCATGCTCGGCCAAAGTCTCATCAACGTATCGAACGGGGCGCGGGCGCGACTGTCGGGCATCGTGGCGGCGGTGATGCTGCTGGTGTTTATTATGTTTGGGGCCAGCCTCATTGAGCGACTTCCGATGGCGGCCCTTACCGGGCTCATGATTATGGTGGCCATCGGCACGTTCGAGTGGGCTAGTCTGCGCACCATCAACCGCATGCCCCACTCCGATATTCTGGTAATGGTACTCGTCACGCTCGTAACTATTTTCCTGCACAACCTGGCACTGGCGGTGCTGGTAGGAGTAATCATTTCGGCCCTGGTGTTTGCCTGGGACAACGCCAAGCGGATTCGCGCCCGCAAGCACGTGGATAAGCAGGGAGTGAAGCACTACGAAATCTACGGTCCGTTGTTCTTCGGGTCGGTGGCTACCTTCAACGAGAAGTTCGACGTGGCAAACGACCCCGACGAGGTGATCATCGACTTCGAGGAGAGCCGGGTGGTGGATATGTCAGCCATTGAGGCGCTGAACAAGCTCACCGAACGCTACCAGCGCGTCGGCAAGCGCGTGCACCTCAAGCACCTGAGTCCCGACTGCCGCAAGCTGCTCAAGAACGCCGAGTCGATCATCGATATCAACGTGTTAGAGGACCCGACCTATAAACTAGCGGTGGATTAATGCCGCTCGGATCGTAAGATTCGTATGGTGACCAAAAGCTGTCCTACGTGCCGCATGGTGTGTTCGGCGGCATGAAACAGCAACCCCAGCACAGTGGAAGGAAGCTGCGCCCGCCCCACTTCTCTGGCGTCCGTTAGGCTTGCTTTGGGAGTGTGCTGCAGCTGCCGAATCGATCGTTCTACCTGATGATCAAAATCTTTCACTAAATCTTCGACTGTCTGAGGGGTTTGCCCTTCGGTTCGTAGTTCTTCTAGTTGCGTCTCGGTTAGGGCTTCCCCCCGGGCGTAGGTAAACAGGCGGTCTAGCACTCCGCGTAGGTGTTGCAGGTGAAAACCTACCGAGGCCAGTCCGGCCGGTCTTTCGTTCAAAAGTTCGGTTGGAAAGCCGTGGGTATAAGTGTGCACTTCTTCTTGCGCTTGCCGCAACGCATGCGCCACCGGTAGCAGCAGGGCGGGCACCCCGGCTACCGGACCCCGTAGCCATACTTCTTCCTGCTGATTGTCGGCCATTGCTTCGTGAAATTATCCGGTTTAATCTAACGGGGGCAACTGTTGCTCGATGGCGGCTCGCTGGGTTTCGTACTGCGCGGGTAGTTTTAGGGATTGTCCCAGCGTTTCGAGCGGCTCATCGCGGGTGAAGCCCGGCGGGTCGGTGGCTACTTCAAACAACACGCCGCCCGGCTCCCGAAAGTAGATCGCTTTAAAGTAGTCGCGGTCGATGGGCGGGGTCACGTTGAGGCCACGGGCCAGCAGTTTCTCCCGATATTCTAGTTGCGCTTCGTTGCTGGGCACTCGAAAGGCCACGTGATGTACCGAGCCGCCCGCCACGTGGCCCCGCTGCCCGGCGGGCAGGTCGACCAAATCAACCACCGCCGCTTGCTGACCATCCTCCGAAACATAGCGATGCCGATTTGCCGCCTCTTCGGTCCGCACGTAGCCGAACACCTCGGTCAGGATGTCGGCGGTACGCTGGTAGCCTTCCAGCGAAAGGGTCACGCCCTGAAACCCCCGAATGGCGTGCTCCTCTCCCACCCCGCCTCTGGTGAACGGTTTGCGCGAATCAGTGCGGGCCACCAGTTCTAACTTCAGACCGTCGGGATCGATCAAGGTAAGGTATTCTTCATCGAAGCGACGCGCGGGTTTGTTGTAGATAATGTTTTCTTGCTCCAGGCGCTCTTGCCAAAATCCCAACGAGTCGGACGGAACGGAGAAGGCGGTTTCGGTGACTTGTCCGCTGCCGCGGCGCCCGGCGGTGATGCCTTCCCAGGGGAAGAATGTCAGGATGGTGCCGGGGTCGCCGGTTTCGTTGCCGAAGTAAAAGTGGTAGGTGCCGGGGTCGTCGAAGTTCACGGTCTTCTTCACCAAGCGCAGTCCGAGTACGCGGGTGTAAAAGTCCAGGTTGCGCTTCGCGCCTCCGGCAATGGCGGTTACGTGATGAATTCCTTGAATGGGGTTAGACATGGGAGTGTTGGGTGTTGGGTGTTGGGTGTTGGGTAAGACGAACTAGCAGAAGTATTATTTAGGGCAGCAGCTACGCTTTTTGTCTTGGTTAGCGACAGTCAAGAAGCGTTTAATATAGTACTAGCCCGCCGTAACTCGTCCTCGTTGATGGTGTGGCCCAGGCCGGGGTAGATTTTCTTGGTTACTTCCGCCCCCATCTGCCGCAGAATCACCTCCGACTCGTCGATACGCGCTTCGGGCACGTGGGGATCGTGGTCGCTGGAGCCAATGAAGATAGGCGTTCCGGCAAAGTCGCCGGTATAATTGGATACGTCTACGGTATCGCCCAGCAGTCCGCCCGTAAAGGCTACCACCCCGCCGTAACGACGCGCGTAGCGGGCGGTGTACTCCAGCGACAAGCACGCCCCTTGCGAGAAGCCTAGAAAGTAAATCTGCGGCGCGTCAAAGCCCAATCCGGTCAGGTTATCTACCACCTCGTGCACTCCCGACAGGCTCAGCGACAGCTGCGGCTCGTTCTGCGACAGGGGCATCAAGAAGCTGTGCGGATACCAGGTATTGCGAATCGCCTGCGGAGCCAGACAAGCAAAATCCGGCACCTCTAATTCGGTGGCCAGACGGATGAATGAGTTTGCCCGGTCACCGCGGCCGTGCAGCATAATGAGCACTTTCTTAGCCTCGTTGAGCGGCAATCCCGCCGTAACCACGGGTTCGTTGAGTACAATCATGGTTTAGTCGTACTGATATACTTTGTCCAGATGATCGGCCCTATTCACCGTAAGTCCTAGGTTCTTGATGCAGCCGTCTTCAATATTAAACACCCAGCCGTGCACGTAGGGAAACTCGTTCTCCTGCTTCCACTCTTCCTGAATAAAGGCTAGTTTGGCCACATTGCCCACCTGCTCTTGTACGTTAAGCTCAACGAACCGGCGCTCCCGCGCTTCCTGGTCGGCAATTTCGTCTAGCTCCTGCTTGTTAATCTTATAGATATCTTTGATGTGCGACAGCCAATTGTCGAGCAGTCCGTACGAAGTGTTGCCCATGGCCGCCTTGATCCCTCCGCAGCCGTAGTGCCCGCAGATGATGATGTGCTTTACCTTGAGGTTCTTCACCGCGTAGTTGACCACGCTTAGTAAATTATAGTCCGTATGAATGACCAGGTTGGCTACGTTACGCTGCACAAAGATGGAGCCGGGCAGCGAGTTGGTAATCTCTTCGGCGGGCACCCGACTGTCGGCGCAGCCGATCCACAAGAACTGCGGGTGCTGCCCTTCGGCCATGTCATCAAACAGGTCGGGAGCCTTCTGTTGGATGTCCTTTACCCAAATCTCGTTTCCTTCTAAGAGTTCTTTAAACGTGTCGGCCATGGTCCTGATGGGGTTAGATTGTGGTTAAAACTACTATCTGTAACTATGCAATAGTAACTTACTAGCTAGCGCCAGCGGTGGTTCCCCTACTCCTATATACATGTCTAATGCTGTTTCTTGAGAAGCAGGTCTAAGGTAAGCAACGCGCTACACGGTTGAAAGTTTGAGAATGGTAGAAAGCAGCACGCCACAAAAAAAGCTACTAAGTCAACTCAGATGATTCGGCATTCTTGTAAATTTTTCAATCATAATCTGCATCTTTACGACTTACTAAGCAGACTTAATACAAACCTAATCGATTATGCAGAAGATCACCGTAGCACAGGGCGATGGCATTGGCCCCGAAATTATGAATGCCACCCTAGAAATCCTGATGGCCGCCCGGGCTCCCATCACCATAGAGAAGATCGACGTGGGCGAGCAGGTGTATCTGTCGGGCAACACCAGCGGCATCAGCTCTGATGCCTGGGACAGTATCCGGCGCAACAAGATTTTCCTCAAGGCCCCCATCACCACTCCGCAGGGCGGCGGCTACAAGAGTCTCAACGTAACCATGCGCAAGGCACTGGGCCTCTACGCCAACGTGCGCCCCTGCAAGAGCTTCCACCCGTTTGTCGACACCAAGTTTCCGGATATGGACGTGGTGGTGATCCGCGAGAACGAAGAAGATTTGTACGCGGGCATTGAGCACCAGCAAACCGACGAGGTGGTGCAGTGCCTCAAGCTGATCTCGCGGCCCGGCTGCGAAAAGATCGTGCGCTACGCCTTCGAGTACGCCCGGCAGTACCAGCGCAAGCGCGTAAGCTGCTTCACCAAAGACAATATTATGAAGCAGACCGACGGTTTGTTTCACCAGGTGTTCAACGACATCGCGAAAGACTACCCCAGCATCGAGACCGACCACTGGATCATCGACATCGGGGCGGCCCGCGTGGCCGATACTCCCGAAGATTTCGATGTGATCGTAACGGGCAACCTGTACGGCGACATCCTGTCGGACATTACCGCGCAGCTTACCGGCTCGGTAGGACTGGGCGGCTCGGCCAACATTGGGGCGCAGTGCGCCATGTTTGAGGCCATCCACGGTTCGGCCCCCACCATTGCCGGACAAGACATTGCCAATCCTTCGGGACTACTGCGGGCCGCCGTGATGATGCTTACCCACATTGGGCAGCCCGAGGTTGCCGAGCGGGTGAAGAACGCCTGGCTCTGCACCCTGGAAGATGGGGTGCATACCGTCGACATCTACAAGGAAGGCATTAGCCGAAAGAAGGTAGGCACCAAGGAATTTGCGCAGGCGGTAATTGCCAACCTGGGCCAGAAGCCTGAGTCGTTGGGGGCGGTAGAGTACGCCAAAGACGTAGCGCTACAGCTGCCCACCTACCAGCGCCGTCCGCCCGCCAAAAAGGCCCTGCAGGGGGTAGACGTGTTCGTCGACTGGAAAGGAGAGAACCCCGATGAGCTCGCTACGGTGCTGCAACGCCTCAGTGATGAGCTGCCCCTGGTGATGATCACCAACCGGGGCGTAAAGGTGTGGCCCGAGGGGTTTGAAGAAACCTTCTGCACCGACCACTGGCGCTGCCGCTACCAGGGCAAAGAGGGCTCGGAACTATCGCCGCAGGTGATTGTAGACTTGCTAAGCAAGGCTGTGCAGGAGAAGGTAGACGTTATCAAAACCGAGAACCTGTACACTTTCGACGGCAAGCGCGGCTTCTCGTTAGGGCAAGGCCAGTAGTAATGAAGCTTCAGGAGCGACTAGTACAGTTTCAGAACCAAGCCGAGCGCGACTTTCAGGGTCAGAAGAACCTCAGTACCCTGGGTCGCTACGGGCTTGCGCTGCTTTATCACTTCCACCCTGTTGGCTGCCTTCACCTTGCCCCTTAGGGTGCCGATCAAAATGCTTTCGGGGAAAAGTACCCCGGCCGGGGTGGTCAAGATGGACTCCGCCTCTATCGATGGTATACTGAAGCAGCACCGCCTGGTGCTGATCGACTTCTGGGCCGAATGGTGCGGCCCCTGCGTGATGATGACCCCGACGATTGAAGCGTTTGCTGCTGGCTCTCCCGAGGTAACGGTTGCCAAGGTCAACGCCGATATGAACCGAGACGTTGTGAATAGGTATAAGGTGAAGGGAATTCCTCACCTTATTCTTATCAAAGACGGGCAAGAGGTAAAACGCCACGCTGGCCCCATGACCCAAGCCGAGCTCAAGCGGTTCTGTTCGGTAGCTGAGTAGAAACTGCGGTGTCATCGTTGCGGTAGCTTCTTTGAAGCGTTTATACGGCCCTTCTTGCGATACGCACTATTGCTCATTCAGACGTACTAGTTCAGATAGTTTCCTCACTAGTGACGGAGTGCTCCGCACCGGTAATGCTGCTCATATTGCGTATAGCAACGCTTTGTCCGATTACAAACTAACAATCTAGAGAATGTCACGAATATTGCTATAATACATATAAACGACATATCTCCGTTACCCGCCAGTATCAGGTGGATAACGGAGACGAGTCTCCGTTATCAATTTGTTAGCCCTCATTGGAATAAAAAGTAAAAAAGCTATTTTAGAGTATGAAAACGCCACAAGAAATAGAGAGTAAGATCAAGGAAGTAAAACCTTACTTGCAGAACGAATTTGGTGTTGACCAGATTGGCTATTTTGGATCATTCGCCACTGGTAATCACAAGATTGATTCTGATTTGGACGTTTTAGTGAGCTTTAATAAGAGAATTGGATGGAAATTTTTTGATTTGAAAGATTATCTCGAGTCCATAATTGGAAGAAAAGTAGATTTGGTAACCGAAAGGTCACTAAGAAAGCAGTGGAAGCAAGCCATTCTACAACAAGTCAGATACCTATGAGCAGTAGAGATAGTCTGGAGTTAGTCGAGGATATGATAGAATCTATTGATAAAATCATCCGATATTTAGATACGGCTAATGGCCTAGCAGACTTTCTACAAAGTGAAATGGTCATTGACGCGGTTACTCGCAATTATGAGATTATAGGCGAAGCGGCCAATCAAATTCCTGAGGCTATCAAGGACAAATATCCAGAACTACCCTGGAGACAGATGTACGGTCTAAGAAACTTCGCAGCTCATGAGTATCATAGAATTGATCCTCAGATTTTATGGGAAATCGCCGAAGATCATCTAATAAAGAACAAGATTCAACTGGAAAATCTACTAGATCAAGAAAGGGAAAATGAGGGCTAACATCATGCATCCGCCAGCCGGGGATACGTTAGTATGGTAGTTTCATTTCCCCAAGTCGGCCTGTTGATACTCGGAAGATTAGCGCCAGCAATCCCCGGCCTGACGGTTGCAAAGATCGTTAATTTCCTATTGAAAAAACCTTCTATGCCCATAGCTTCGCTCAAAAAAATAGCTATGGAAGAGCGAAGAGAGAAATACATCAACGGCCCGGCCACCCGGCCTTTCACCGACTACGGTTTTAAGCATCCGTTTGGCGAAGAGCCGAACAAAGACCTGCTGCTGGGCTTCCTCAACGAACTTCTAAAACACGCGCAGGGCCGAATTACCGAGTTAACCTACCTAAAATTTAAAAGATTGTTTGAAGTGGCCGAGATTGCCCGGTTCAGTCCGGAAGAGGCGCAAGCCCACGAGGATAGCTTAAGGTCGTACCGGGATTTGAAGAACTCACTGGACACAGCTTCTTAAGAAGGGATTGAACAAGGATTAGAGCAGGGAATTGAGCAAGTAGCAATGGGCTTAATTGAACAGCAGGTTTCGGATGAAATTATTCTATCTACGACAGGCCTTACCAAACAGCAGTTGCAATCGTTAAAAGAGAAATTGAAAGACAAGGGGTAACACTGTGCATCAGATAAGCCTTTTGAAAATGTACTCGGGGGCTATCTCTCTCACAAATGGATTTTTATCGCAAAACCTCGGGGGCCTGTACAAAGGGTTAGTGAAAGGTTCTTTCAAGAACTTCAAACGCCTAAACGGTCAGTATCTGGAGTTTGGTTTTTCTTCGTATCCTAATCTTGTTGGGGATCAGCAGCCGAAAGATAAGTCCCAAACCAATCAGCGATCCGCCAATCGCCAGGGTACCTTTATTCAGTTCGCGGTTGTTAACGGTATCCAGCACAATGTAGCCCGTACCTGCCATAAGCGCCAACTGCGCCGGTTTGTAGCGAAGCCACCAGCGGGTTTGGTCATCAATGTGCAAAGCAGTAATCTGACTTACCAGCACGGTGTATCCCCGAAACACAATCAGACTGTCTTCCAAACCAAGAATGGTTTCGGTACGCCTCGACCGCTTTCCCGGCAGGTAGAAGGTGAGCTGGTCTCCTACTTCGTAGTAGGCATTCTTGTTCGGGTTGGGCATCTGAAGCACCAGCACCGACTGCTGAGCCATTATCTGTTGTGTCGAGAGGAAAAAGCCAAGTCCCAGAATTACAATCTTCATCAAATGCTTCCGGATTGTCTTTGTTTTATTAAACCGCACGCGCTATTTGTGTTACTTCGAGATTCATTAATCCTTGCGCCCGGTGCCCGGTACCCGGCGCCCGGCTCGGCATTCGTTATTCTTCTTCCTTCTTCATAATCGCCCGCAGGATATCCTGCGCGGCTTTCGCAATCACGGTGCCCGGCCCGAAGATGCCCAGTACCCCTAATTCGTACAGCCGGGCGTGGTCGTCGGGGGGCACCACCCCGCCCACGATCACCCCAATGTCGTCGCGTCCGATCTGCTCGAGGTGCTGGATCAGTTCGGGCACCAGGGCGGTGTGCGCCCCGGCCAGACTGGATATACCGATCACGTGCACGTCGTTCTCAGCCGCTTGTCGGGCTACCTCTTCGGGAGTCTGAAACAGCGGCCCGATGTCTACGTCGAAACCCAGGTCGGCGAAGCTGGTAGCGATTATCTTGGCCCCCCGGTCGTGGCCGTCCTGCCCCATCTTGGCCACCAAAATGCGCGGGCGGCGTCCGTCCCACTCCGCGAAGCGGTCGGAAAGGGTGCGGGCTTGCTGAAAGTCTTGGTCCTGATCCACTTCTTGGGCGTATACTCCGCTGATGGTGCGCACGGTGGCCTGGTAGCGTCCGTAGGCTTGCTCCAAAGCTAACGAAATTTCTCCTAGCGTAGCCCGCTCCCGCGCGGCGACTACCGCCAGCTCTAGTAGGTTTGCCGTCGGGTCAGCAGCTCCCTCGGTAAGGTTACGCAGGGCTTCGTCTACCCGGTCGGAGTTGCGCGTGGCCCGCACCCGAACCAGGGACGCCACCTGCGACTCCCGGACCTGCTGCGTGTCGATGGCCCGCACCCCAAAGTGGTAGGCCGCTTCGGGAGTGCGAAAGCGATTGACGCCGACGATCACCTCCCGGCCCGCGTCGATGCGGGCTTGCTTGCGGGCGGCGGCCTCTTCGATGCGTAGCTTGGGCACGCCCTGCTCGATGGCCTTCGCCATTCCACCGAGCGATTCTATCTCGCTCATCAGTACGCGGGCGCGATCTACCAACGCGTTGGTGAGGTACTCCACGTAGTACGAGCCTCCCCAGGGGTCTACCACCGCGGTCAGGTTAAGCTCCTGCTGCAGATAAAGCTGCGTATTGCGCGCAATGCGGGCCGAGAAGTCGGTGGGCAGGGCGATAGCCTCATCCAAAGAGTTGGTGTGCAGCGACTGGGTGCCACCGAACACCGCCGAAAGCGCTTCTGAGCAGGTACGAGCAACATTGTTAAACGGGTCTTGCTCGGTAAGGCTGTAACCGGAGGTCTGGCAGTGCGCCCGCAGGGCCATCGACTTGGGATTCTGCGGGCCGAAGGGTTGCATCAGTTCTGCCCACAGCAAACGGCCGGCGCGCAGCTTGGCGATCTCCATAAAGTGGTTCATGCCGATGGCCCAGAAGAACGACAGCCGCGGGGCAAAGTCGTCGATGGCCAGGCCCGTGCTTAGTCCGGTACGCACGTACTCCAGGCCGTCGGCCAGGGTGTAGGCTAGTTCCAGATCGGCGGGGGCTCCGGCCTCGTGCAGGTGATACCCGCTGATGCTGATGGAGTTGAACTTGGGCATGTGCTGCGCGGTGTAAGCGAAGATGTCGGCAATCAGGCGCAGCGAGGGTTCGGGCGGGTAGATGTAGGTGTTGCGCACCATAAACTCCTTGAGAATGTCGTTCTGGATGGTGCCGTTTAGTTTCTCGGGCGGTACGCCCTGCTCCTCGGCCGCCACGATATAGAAAGCCATAACGGGCAGCACGGCTCCGTTCATCGTCATCGACACCGACATCCGGTCGAGCGGTATCCCGTCGAAGAGCACCTTCATGTCCTCTACCGTGTCAATGGCCACGCCCGCCTTACCTACGTCGCCGCTTACCCGGGGGTGGTCGGAGTCGTAGCCCCGGTGGGTAGCCAGGTCGAAGGCCACCGACAGGCCCCGCTGTCCCGCGGCCAGGTTCTGCCGGTAAAAGGCGTTAGACTCTTTTGCTGTAGAAAAACCCGCGTACTGCCGGATCGTCCAGGGCTTGGCAACGTACATCGATGCGTAGGGACCGCACAGGTAGGGAGGAAATCCTGCTGCGTAGCGATGGTGCTCCAGCTCGGCTACGTCGGCGGGTTGGTAGGCTGACTTTACCGAAATCTGCTCCGGGGTCATCCAGGGGTCAGCCGACTGGATAGGGGGTTGCCCCGGAACGTAGGTGGGCGAGGTGCGCTTAAAGTCAGGCTTCATGAATCCATTGGTTTATTAGTGGCTCAACGAGAGCAATAGGATCGTGTCCGATGCCCAGCACTCCTTCTCCCCCGGCATCGCGTACCTGCTGAACGGTTTCAGCACTTCCCCCGGCAATCCAGTAAGGGGTAGCTCCCGGGCGATTGCGCAAGGTATCTGCCACCGTTGTCTGGTAGTATGTGTCGGTACCGCAGAAGACGATGGCTACCAGCGCCCTGGGCGACGCGTGCAGTTCGGTAGGCGCAACGTCCGGGGCGGATAGTCCCAGGCAGGCAAGCACATCGCGCACGTAGTTGCGGCGGTGGTTGGCCAGCGCCTCGTCGGGCTGAACGCACACTCCTACCGCCGGACGAGTTCTTCCCTGAGCCACTTCCCGATCAATGGTATTTCTAATTGACTCGAAGGGCAAGGCCCAACGGCTAAGGAAATGGTCAAGGGGCGCATCACTTTGCTCCTGGGCGTTGCCGTAGCGGGTGGCGCCAATCAGTGGGCGGCGGTGCGTGCGTACGGCCTCCGCCCGCTCAGCAGCGTGCGGGCGGCAGTGGGCTTCTAGGGTGCCGTCCTTTAGTAACTTCACGAATCCGCCCTGCTCTTCCCAAGCCAGAAACTGTCGCCAGCTTTGCTCAACCAGTTGGCCGGTAAGGTTTTCGATGAAGTACGAACCGGCGGCAGGGTCCGCTACCCGCGACAGGTACGCTTCGTGCTGCAGTATGTGGTAGGCGTTGCTCGCCATCCGAATGCCGAACGGGTCGGGTGCGGTACTGAGAAAGTCGTGGGGTAACAGGGATAGTGTGTCTACTCCCCCCAGCAACGAAGACAGCGCTTCGGTGGTGTTGCGCAGCAGGTTGCCGTCTGCGTCGTAAAACGTTTTGTTACGCGCCCCTGACACGGCCCGCACCCGGGGACCGGTCAGTTTGCTTTCGGCAAGGCCGTAAGCATCGGTTACCTTGCCCACCAAGCTGCGTAGGGCGCGCCACTTGGCCAGGTTGATGAAGTAGTCGGCGCTGGTAGACAAACTCAGTTCGGTACGGCCAAAGATGGTCTCTATCGGCAGCCCGTGGTCGGTGAGTTGGTCGCAGTAGGCCACCCACCAGCTTAGGGTAAGGGCCAGTTCGTCGGTAGCCCACGGCCCCCACCGCTCAAAGTGATCTCCCCGCACGGTGATGGTTGCCAGGTGCATCAAATCGTTCGTCTCCTGTGTCAGGTCACCGAGTAGCGTTAAGTCCACGAGACTGTCTTGCCAGTGGTCCAGGCGGGTGATGGGCAGGTACGCAGCTCCGCTAACGTTCTCAGGGTTCGGCTGCTCACGGAGGTAGGTTACGTAAGCGCTTAGGTCGTCGCCAGCATCCGAGGACTCAACCGATAGGCGGGGCGGGGGATTGGCGGGGGCGCGTTGGTCTATTAAGTTAGGCAGGTCACGGGGGTTTATCTTATAGCCTACGCCTTCGGCAGCCAGAATCGTTAACGGCCAATTTGGGGGAAGCGGGGAGGGCAGCGCCACTTCCAGCGTACCGAACGACCAGGGTACGGCACCCTGATCGTGCTGAACGGACGATGAACTATCGGAGGCGGTGTTGATTGCAGAAATGCGAAGACCTTCAATGGTTTTCTCCAGTGGGACCTTTCCCTCCTCAGCGGCGCGGCGCCAGGTAGCCTCATCGGTGGTAGGGAATTTGGTAGGTGAGGAAGGTGGTGAGGTTTGATCCGACATAGGAGGTTGTAAATAGAGTACTCAGCTACGCTGAAGAACAGACTAACCAAGTAACGATCATTACCGGCCACCCATTCTTCGGTGCCTAAAAAAACAAAAAGTTTGACAATTGCAACGAAAAATCACGGTCCTTATACGACTATTATTTAATTAGATATCAAACTAATTATTGAACCTGTCGTGGTTGAGAAAAATAGTCAAATTTCCAGATATGAATTTTCACAGAGCATCGAAAAAAAATAGGCGATGCGTGCTTTTTTAAAGTACTAAAAACGCTAAAGTGCTGACTGGAAATAAGTTGGTTAGTATTTTGTCGACTGCGACTTCAACGCGTACGAAAAGCATTCTTCTGCCTGGCCCGCCGCAATGGCTTAGGCGAAGTATGATTATCCTAAGAAGTTTTGAAGTCAAGATCGTACCGATTTTTTTATCTATTTTTTTTTCGCAAACTTTACTTCACTTACAGCAGCGCAAACTGCCCCCCGATATTACATTGCCCCGTGAACGGTCGTACCGTCCATTATCTACACCGCCAATTTTGCCCGTATGAGCGTAAGCACTAACTTTGTGTCCATGCAGCAGGAGCACGAGATTGTCTGGAGCAACTGCCTGAAGATCATCAAAGATCACGTTGGAGAGCAGAGCTACAGTACTTGGTTCGCTCCGATCAAGCCGCTCCGACTAATCAATAAGACGCTTACCATTCAGGTTCCTACCCGCTTCTTTTACGAGTGGTTGGAGGAACACTACGTTTACCTGCTGCGCAAGGCAATCGATGCCGAGATCGGACTCGACGGACAACTGGAGTACTCCGTAACGGTTGATACCAACCCACGAAAGAACCAGGCGGTGCGCCCGCCCCGTGAGTCGGCCAAGCAGCCGCCCGCCCCCGGCCGGTGGAACAAAGAGCCAGCTAACAACCAACCCGACTACCAGGGTCCCTTTTCGTTTCCTAGCATCGATTACCTTAAAGAGGACACCTACCTGAATCAAAAGTATAACTTCGATACCTATATAGAAGGAGACTGCAACCGCCTGGCCCGGTCGGCGGGCTACGCCGTGGCGCAGAATCCGGGGTCCACCTCCTTTAACCCGCTGATGATCTACGGGGGCGTTGGACTGGGCAAGACCCACCTGGTGCAGGCCATCGGCAACGGCATCCGTCGGGTAGATCCTCAGAAGTTCGTCCTGTACGTTTCTTCCGAAAAGTTTACCAGCCAGTTTATCGAGTCGCTTAAGAACAACAATGTGCAGAAGTTCACGAACTTCTACCTGCAGGTGGATACACTTATTCTGGACGACGTACAATTTTTGGCGGGCAAAGAAAAGACGCAGGAGATATTCTTCCACATCTTTAACCACCTGCAACAGTCGGGCAAGCAGATTATTATGACCAGCGACTGCCCCCCCCGCGACCTGCACGGACTTACCGAACGCCTGCTGTCGCGCTTTAAGTGGGGACTTACCGCCGACCTGCAAACCCCCGACTTTGAAACGCGCATCGCTATTGTGGAGCGCAAACTGCAAAACGACGGGGTAGACCTACCGAAAGACGTAGTAGAATACATTGCTTACAACGTTGACACCAACGTACGCGAGTTAGAAGGCATTCTGGTTTCGTTGATGGCCCATGCTTCACTTACCCAACAGGGCATCGACCTAACGCTTGCCAAGCAGATCCTGAAAAACATCGTCCACAATACTACCGAAGAAATTAGCATCGAGTTGATTATTCGCACGGTGGCCAAGTACTACAACATCACCCTGGACGACATTAAGGCGAAGACGCGCAAGAAGGGAGTGGTTGGGCCACGGCAGGTAGCTATGTACCTCAGTAAAGAGCACACCCAACACTCGCTGAAGGCCATCGGGTATCACTTCGGGGGGCGCGACCACGCCACGGTGATCCACGCGGTGCGCTGCATTCAGGATCAGCAGAAAAGTAACCCCAAGATCGGGGAAGAAATAAAAAGTATTCGCGCGCAACTCAAGGGAAAAGGGCGCACTCGATTGTAATCACGCCCGCGTCAATTCTAAGATAGTAACCTCGGGGGGCATACCAATTCGCCCCGGAAAGGCCAGGTAACCATAGCCACGGTTTACGTACAGAAACTGTTCACCTTCTTGGTAGAGTCCAGCCCACTGCTTGTACACGTACTGCGCTGGGCTCCACTTAAAACCGCCTACTTCAACGCCAAACTGCATGCCGTGCGTATGCCCGGCCAAGGCCAGGTCAATGTCTGGAAACGACGGACGCACCTGGGCATCCCAGTGACTCGGGTCGTGCGATAACAGCAGCTTGGCGTCTGCCCCGTCGGTGCCCCGGTGGGCTTTGGCCAAGTCGCCGTACTTGGCAAACCGACCCGCCCCCCAGTTCTCGATGCCGATGATGGCCAGCGTTCCGTCACCCTCGCTGAGCATCCGGTGCTCGTCGAGCAGCAGGTTCCAGCCCATCTCCCGGTGGGCTGCCTTCACCATTTCCAGGTTTCGCTGCTTGGCTTGGGGCGACGGCCAGGTAATGTAGTCACCGTAGTCGTGGTTACCCAGCGTAGAAAATACTCCCAACGGAGCCTTCACTTGGCTAAAGATCGGGAAGTAGTCTTTGATCTCGGTTGCTTGGTTGTTTACCAGGTCGCCGGTGAAAAATATTACATCAGGCTTTTCTTGCAGCAGCATATCTACTCCGCCCTGCACGGCAGTTTTGTTGTAGAAGCTTCCGCTGTGGATGTCCGACAACTGCCCAATGCGCAAACCGTCGAACGACGGGGGCAGGTTTTTTAGGGGAACCTTCACCCGGCGCACCCGGTAGTCGTGCGCGCCCGATATGATGCCGTAGGTCATGGCCAGGGCCGGGACGGCCGTCGCTACCAGCGAAGTTTTCACCAGAAAATCGGAGCGAGATATTCCTTCGGTACCCGTGGCTACCGGAACGTCGCTCGGCCGCAGTTTGGCCCAGGCCCACTGCCCCAGCCGAACAGCGTCGTCGATAACGAGCGCCAGCACCCCAAAAAACTTAGAGGCATAGTTGATGAAAATCACCGCGAACAAAAACGTGCGCAGCCCCCGACTCATCTCAGCCTTGTCCGACAGGTTGTAGTAAAAGAAGCTTGCCAGGGCGACCGCGCTAATTAACCAGTACCCGATGGTAACTACCCGTTTGGTAACGGAGGAAGACTGCTGCACCAAGAAGCGTACCGACTGAAAGATGTACACATCGAGCAGAACCAGAACACTTGCTACTATCAATAACATCAAAACTCTACTCATGCTTTAGGATTTGAACAGTCGTGCCGTTGCCGCCCGTGCTTGCGGAAGCAGCCGGGCGGATACCACTCACTTTATTCGGCAGGTTCTACTTCGGCTACTTCGCGCTGGTCGAAGGTTCGCAGCTTAATTTTGTCTATGATTAAATACATCACCGGCACCACCACCAGGGTCAAGAAGGTCGCGAAAATGAGCCCAAAGATCACCGTCCAGGCCATCGGACCCCAGAAGTCGGCATTGAACCCGCCGTAGTAAATCTGCGGATTAAAGTCCGACAGCAGGGTAAAGAAGTTGATGTTTAGGCCGATGGCCAGCGGTACCAGGCCCAGCACGGTGGTGATCGCCGTAAGCAGTACCGGACGCAAACGGACCCTACCGCCGTCTACAATACTACTGACGATCTCTGAGTAAGGCAGCACCTCGTCTTCTTGCACTCCTAGCTCGGCCCGGCGGCGCTCGCGAATTAGGTTGGTGTAATCGATCAGGACGATAGCATTGTTTACTACCACTCCCGCCAGTGAAATGATTCCAATCCCGGTCATGATCACCACAAAATCCATATCAAAGGCAACCAAGCCCAGAAACACCCCAATGGTACTAAGCAGCACCGACATCATGATGATAAAGGGCGTAGTGATAGAGTTAAACTGGGCCACAATAATTAAGAAGATGGTCATGACCGCAATGAACAGCGCCTGCATTAAGAATTGCATAGACTCCTGCTGCTCTTCCTGCTCTCCGGTAAAGCTTACCTCGTAAGCTTCGGGCAGTTCTAACTCGCTCACTACCTCTTTAATTTCGTTGTTGATTTCGGTAGGGTTAAAGCCATCTAGCACGTTAGATGACAGCGTGATTACCTTGTCCAGGTCTTTCCGCTTCACCGAACCGTAGGTAGATGAGTACTCCACGTCGGCAACCGAAGAGATCGGAATCTGCCGCAGGTTACCGAACTTATCCCGGAAGGTGATCCGGTAGTTCATCAGCGCGTTAATGTCGTAGCGGTACTCGTCTTTTAGTCGCAGTTGAATCGGATAATCGTCTTCACCATCCTTGAACTTCGACACCTCAAAGCCAAACAGGGCGGTACGCAGCTCATTGGCAATGGTAGAAGTAGACAAACCGAACCGCCGGGCTTTGTCGCGGTCAATGTCTACCAGCAACTCCGGTTTGTTCTGTTCCAGGTCAGACTTAAGCTCCTCAATCCCAGGGATACCTGCCTGCCGAATGGCGGCGGATACCTGGTTGGTTACCTCAATCAATCGCTCGTAGTCTTCGCCCTTCACTTCGATATTAACTGGTTTGCCCACCGGCGGCCCCGCCCGGTCTTTGTCCACCGTGATCTGCACCCCGGGGTACTTGCTTACAATCTGGCGGATGTCTTCCATGATCACGACGGTAGAAGAGTCGTTGCGTAGTTCGTAGTCTACGAACGAGATGTTGATGCGCGATTTATTCGGCGTTGCGCCCTGGCTCGGCCCTTCGTTAGGATCAGTGGCTCCCTCTCCCACCTGAGCGATTACTGCTTCTACCATAAACTCGTAGGGTTTCAGGTAGTCAAACACTTCTGTCTCCAGTTGTTCGGTTACCGAATTGGTGGTTTCAATATCGGTGCCGATGGGTTCCTGAATAAAGATGTTAACGTAATTCGGCTCGTTGTTAGGGAAGAACAGAACGTTGGGTTGCTTGATGGCTACCATACCCAACGACACAAACAAGAGAAGCACGGTTCCGAAGAAGATTGCGTAAGGATGGCGCAGAGAGAAGCGTAGCGTTTTGGTATACCCACGCTCCAAGCGGGTCAAGAAGTTCTCCTGGAACCACTCGATAGCTGGGGTTAGCAGATACACGTTGAAGGGAATAAGCAGAGCAATCAGCATGAGCAGATTGGCCGCAACAAATACCTGGGCAATGTAGAGAATGATGGCCACAACGGCGATCACACCCGCGATAAGCAGCAGTCGTTGCTTCTTCTTACTACCAATCTTGGTCTGCAACTTCATAAACATGGCCGTGAGCACCGGATTAATCACCAGGGCCACAAACAGAGAAGACGACAGCACAATGATCAGCGTGATGGGCAGATAACGCATGAACTCGCCGATCAACCCTTGCCAGAACGCCAGGGGCAAGAACGCCGCCAGGGTAGTTGCGGTGGAAGTAATAATCGGCAGGGCCACCTCGCCTACCCCCTCTTTGGCCGCCCTTACGGCGCTGTAACCTTCCTGCATCAGCCGGTAAATGTTTTCTACCACCACAATACCGTTGTCTACCAGCATGCCTAGGGCTAAAATCAGCGCAAAGAGCACCATCAGATTAATGGTGATTCCTAGGAAATTAAGGAGCATAAACGACATGAACATCGACATCGGAATGGCGATGCCGACGAACAAGGCGTTGCGCAGGTTCAGAAAGAACATAAGCACCAGAATCACCAGGATCACGCCCATAATGATGCTGTTCTCCAGGTTGTCTAGTTGTAGTTTGGTGTTCTTCGACTGGTCGTTGGTAATTACTACCTCCAGACCATCGGGAAACCGACTGGCCTGGGCTTCGGCCACCACCTCTTTAATTTTATCGGAAGCAGCGATCAGGTTTTCGCCCCGGCGCTTCACCACGTTGAGCGTCACCACCGGGTTTTCGTTCATGCGGGCGTAGCTTTCGCGCTCTTCGTAGGTATCGCGCACCTCGGCCACGTCTCGCACGTAAACGATCTTGCCTTCTTCAGTTTTGATGATTACGTCTTCAATCTGCTCGGGCCGTTCGAACTCGCCCGCCACCCGCAGCGTACGGCGGAAGTCGCCGGTTTTCATGTTTCCGCCGGAGATGGTAACGTTCTCAGCGGCGATGGCATTCTGGATATCCGAAAAGGTCACTTCCCGGGCGTCCATCTTGTAAATATCCGCGTCGACGCGAATCTCCCGATCCAGCAAACCGCTAATGTTCGCTTCCTGAATTTCAGACATCGACTCTATCTCGTCCTGTAGGTACTCGGCGTACTCCTCCAGCTCAGCGTTGCTGTAGTTACCCGACAAGTTGATGTACATGATGGGCAGGTCCTGCAGGTTTACCTCGAACACGTTCGGGTCCTGATCCAGATCAGTGGGCAGTTCGCTTTTCGACTGATCCACCGCGTCTTTCACGTCCTGCAACGCCTTACTCAGGTCCACATCGGTGCCAAATTCAACAATGATCGTGGAGTAGTCCTGGATTGAGGTAGACGTGATGTTGTCCACTCCGCTGATTCCCTTCAGCTCTTTTTCGATGGGACGGGTTACCAGGTTCTCCATGTCTACCGGAGAGTTGCCCGGGTAGGGAGTGCCTACGTAGATGGTAGGAAACACCACCTCCGGGAAGTTTTCTTTCGGCATCGAGTAGTAAGAGAACGCCCCGATGATCACGATGATAAACGTGAGGATCACGATACTGGTCCGATTGTCTACCGATAACGAGCTGGGGCCAAACTCACGGGCGATCGGCATCTTTGGTTGATTCTTGTCCATTGGGAAAGAGTTACGAGTTAGAAGAAAGAGCGCCTTGTTCGGCCTGCTTGATCGCCATACCTTCCGCTACCTCGCGGAAGCCTTCGTTGATGAGTTGCTCATCGCCGGTCAGGCCCGAGGTAATCAGGGTTTCGTTGTTGTAGGTCAGCCCGCGTTCTACTGATTTTTTTGTCGCGGTGAGTTGGCCATCGCGCTCGGCAGCCACGTAAACGTAGTCGCCCTGGTTGTCGCTTAGGATCAAATTGGTAGGCACCACCACCGCGTTCGGCTTGTTGAAATCTTCGATGCGCAGCACCGCCAGCAGGTTCGGCCGTAGCAGTTTGGTATCAGCCGGAAGCTTCACCTCAATGGAGAACGTCCGGTTGTTCTGGTCGATCACGTCGCCGATAGCACTGATGGTGCTGGTTAGCGATTGGTTTAGGGAAGGGAAGCTCACCGCCACGCTGTCGCCCACGGTAAACTTACCCAAATGTGACTCCGATACGTCGGCCTCGATGAACATATCTTGGAGGCTTACCAGGCGCATAAGCGGCACGCCGGGCTGCGCCATTTCACCCTCCTTGATAAAAACCTTATCTACCGAACCCGAGAAGGGCGCGCGGATGGTGTAGCTGTTCAGTTGCGATTGGGATGACGCAATGCGACGCTCTAGGGTTTCCTTGGCATTTTTTGCTTCTAAGAACTGGATTTCGGTACCAATTTTCTGGTCCCACAGTTTTTTCTGTCGCTCAAAGCGGGTGGTGGCCAGCTCGAGCGAAGTTTGAAGTTCTTCTAAGCCGCGCCGCGAGGTTTCAGCGTCCTGTCGCGCTAGCACTTGTCCTCTTTTTACCCGTTCTCCTTCTTGCACCAGCACGCGCTGCACCATCGCTGGGGCTTCGGCACTCACGGTGATGTTCCGGTCAGAAGTAACTGAGCCGCGCACCTCCAGAAAATGTTGGAACGTCTTCACGGGAATTGGCTCGGTCGTTACCAGGATAGCCTCATCGCGGTTGGAAGCGGTGGGGTCTTCGGCGGCGATCTCTTTTTCTAGTGAGCTTACCTTGTCTTTGAGCTCCTTAAGCTCTTCCCGGTACTCCTTGAGTTCGGCTTTCTTCTCGGCCAAATCGCCGTCGGCACCCCCGCAGGCAACCAGCGTAAGCAGCGCCACCGACCATATTATTGATTTTATCTTGTTCATTGTATTGAAGTTTAAAGCCTTAGTTTAGTTGTTAGAAGAGGTATCAACCAGTGTACCCAGCGCCCTTTTAAGGTCAACCCGAGCGATCAAGGCGCTGTACAGCGCGTTGTAGTAGTTGGTTTCAGCCGATTGTAGGGCATTCTGCGCTTCGGTGACTTCCAAGTTAGAGCCAACCCCCTCTTGGTACTTGATCTTGGTAACGTCGAACACCTCCTGGGCAAGTTCAAGGTTTTCCTGCTGCACCTCCAGGGTTTCCAGGTTGTTCTGCAAGTTGACCCGCGCCTGCACGATCTCCAGGTCTATCTGATTTTTGAGAAAGCCAGCCTGATTCTCCAGTTGCTGCAACTGTAACTTGCTTTTCTGGATGGTATGGTGCTTGCGCAGGCCGTCGAAGATGGGGATATTGAGGTTGAGTCCCCAGTTTCCAAAGTCAAACCAGCGCCGGGGATTACCGTTAAAATCCACCAGATCAGAAAATTGAGCGGCCCCGCCGTTGTATCCGTAAATAGCACTGGCGGTTAGCTTGGGCAGATACTGAATGCGGTTATTCCGCAGGTCTAGCTGAGTCAGGTTCTGGTTGATCATTACCTGGGCAAACTCGGGTCGGTCGCCGTAGCTAAACGTAGCCTCCGCCTCTTGTTCAAAGTTGAAATCAATGTCGCTAATTTTATCGGCTAAAGAGATATCCTGTTCAATCGGCATTCCCATTTGGAATTTAAGCAGCAGGTAGCTTACCTCAGTAAGTCGCTCGTTCTGTTTCCGCTCGGTATTAGCGTTATTAAACTGCACCTGAATGCGCCCCACGTCAATCTTCTCAGCAAAGCCGCTCTCGAACATCAGTTTAGTCTCCCGCAATAAAGTATCTAATCGCTGGTAATTACTGTTTAATAGCGTCTGTCTCTCTTTGTTCACCAGGGCAGTGTAGTAGGCTTTGGTTACTTGCTCAGCGGTTGCCACCTTGGTTTGCTCTAGGTTTTTCTTAGCTAGGTCGGTATAAACCCGAGCGGCTTTGAGTCCTACAAAGTAGGAGCCATCAAAGATCATCTGCTCAGCGCTAACGGTAGCTTGTGACTGATGAGAAACACCGAATGGGAACTCAATCAACTCTTCTGAGGCAGGGGCGTTTGGATCAGCTCCCGGAAATCCTCCCGCTTCAATAAGGGTTGTCTGGATAACATAGTTATTGGTATATCCAACATTGGCGTTAATTTGAGGAAACCCCTGTGCCTTGGTTACATTCACGTCGCGGTCGGCAACCAGCTGCTCCAACCGAGCATTGTCGACGTTTGCGTTGTGTGTAAAAGCATAGGCAAGGCATGCCTCTAAGTCCATCGGCTGGCGGGTGTCTATGGTATCAACCGATTGCGCCAGGACGGCACTTGCCAGAAGCCAGAGTCCTAGGGCGCTGCTTATTTTCATGATGTTCATAATTTGGCGGTTTCTTGGGTGTATGTATGGTAAAGATTACGGCCCCGCTCGGTTACAATTCCGTAGATAAACTGATCGAACAGCTGCCCCTGCACCTCCTGCGGTTCAAACGCACGATGCGGAAATAACCGCTGATCAAAGCTTAACTCAATGCTTTCCGACCGCACGATTGCTAATATTCTAGGGTTCACATCGGCGCGAAAGTACCCCTCGGTGATGCCCTTCTCAATGGTGCTCTCTATAAGATTGAGGCTTTCGTGTTTGAAGGCTAAAAAAGATTTCCACGCTTCAGGATGAAACTTCTGCAAGTCGTGCATTGCCGAAGGATTGGCTTCAGCCACGTGCTGGCGGATGTAGCGAGAGATAAGCACCATCTCGTGAATCACATTCTCACCTTCCTTCTGCATCTGGTACATCATCGCCCGTTCTTTCTCAAATATTTGGCGAGAAACCCTGAGCACAATCTCATCCTTATCCTTAAAATATTGGTAGATGGTCTTTTTAGATATTGATAGCTCCTTGGCGATATCCTCCATGGTAACGCTTCGGATGCCGTAGCGGAAAAACATACCCTCGGCTGCGTTCAAGATTCGTTCGTCGGTTGTCGCTTCGCTCATAAAACTATGGAAACTATCAAATTATTTTTAGTTTCTATTGGCTCAACGACAATGCTACTCCAGGGTTCTGTTTCTGGCCGATATTTCTGAAATTATTTTTGACTTCTTCTTTCAGGGCGCTTCCTGACGATCCATATTGCGGCGATGGCCAAACTAAGTACTACTCCCCCCTTATCATTTAATACGTACGGAAGTGGCTCCGAAGCGCTGCTCGCGTTTCACGGGTACGGTCAGAATGGAAGCGTTTACAAAAGACTGGCTGCTGCTCTAAAAAACAAGTATACCATATACAGTTTTGACCTGTACTTTCACGGTAAAAGTCCGGGGTGGCCTTCTGGCCAAGCAGTTACCGTTGCGCAGTGGCAACAATCCGTTAGCAGCGTACTAGCCCAGTACAACATTGATCGCTTCTCGATGGTAAGCTATAGCCTGGGGGCTCGCTTTGCGTTAACTTTGGTAGAAACGTTGGGCCCGCGAATTGATTCAATGATTCTGATAGCTCCCGACGGCATCAAATCTAGCCGGTGGTACCAGTGGGCCAGCGGCACCTGGCTGGGCAATCGCCTGCTGCGCCACACGGTGGTGCGCCCCCGTCCGTTTTTCCGGATTCTTAATCAAGCCTATCGGTTGGGAATTATTGAGAAGAGCGTACTCAAGTTCGTGAAGGCGCACATGGATACCCGTACCAAACGACTGAAGGTTTACACGCGTTGGACTGCCTTTCGGCGGGTGCAGCCCAACCGACGGCGGGTACGGCAAGCGTGTAACGCCCACCAGATAACAGCAAGCTTTTTTTTGGGTAAATACGATGCGGTGGTGAAGAGCAGGGCCATCGTAAAATTTCACAAGTCACTGAATGTCAGTACTCTAATAATATTACCTTGCGGACACGCAAACCTGATTCGCGAGGTAATTTGCTATTATGAGAACCAAGCATAGCAACTACTGCCCCTTGTTCTTAATGGTTTTGCTTTTGCCTTTCCGGGTTAGCTTCACCAGATCAAACTCGATGAGGTAGGCCAGCGACACCGCCCACGAATGGGTGGCGAACGACAGATCGTCATCGTAGAACGTGAGCGTGGTATAATCACTATCTGGCTTGGCCATGTTGGTATGTCCCCACCGGTACCGCAGATCTACCATGAGATAGCGGCCGCTCAGGGGGACCATCATTCCGCCCCCGACCTCCAGGCCTAACTGAATCCGGTTCGGGTTAGTTACGTAAAGTGGTTCGGAAAACAAGTCTTCAGTACGCTCACTCCGGAAGGCAATGCGGTGGTCGAGTTCGTATATCTCCAGTTCAATAAGTTCGTTGTGCCGCAAGTAGCTGTGCCCGCCCAGCCAGTAGTTGATCGATGGCCCACCGTTGAGGTATAACTCCCACTGCCCCATCGGCACCGAACCGCGCAGCAAAACCGGCAACGACAGGTAGTTATAGGTGTCGCGACTGATGGTGTAGCCATCCGTTCCCTTGGTGCGCTTACTTATTTGCCGGTAGAGTAACTCGGTATGCAGAGCAAAGAAATCAGAAGCCTTAATCTGCAGTACGCCGCCGCCCTGAAAGCTTACGCCGTAACCAGGGGTGTACACTTTGCTGTAGTTATCATTGTCGTAGTACGGGCGCGAGAGTTGCGCTCCGAGGGTAGGTCCAACACGAATCTCCTGCGCCTGAGCCACTAGTGCTAACTGGCAGACCAAGCAGAGTAGCAAGTATCTAAACATAGTAATGGTATAAGTGAATGCAAACAAATATATGGTTTTAGCCCCTAAAAGTGCATTCAGCTGTAGGGTTCGGGATGGTAAGTTGGCATTTCTATTTCTCCTCTAGCGTGCTATTTCACCGTTAAATGATGAATGAGTCGTCAAATTTTGAAATAGGATTATCTTCGCGGTCTGTAGTTTTTCTGATCAAAATGGCAAAAGGACAGCTTCATAGGTTTACGGCAATCCTTAGAGCCTACTACGTCGGCAAGTCACTCTTCTGCAACAATTTATTGAACCCTATTCCAGGGTTTATGCTACTTGTGTTACTTAGTAAGATACCGCATTAAATTTATATTCTTACTAACGCCTCATCTGGTTTACTTTATATTTTATAATACTGCCTTACGCTCGGGATGGCAGAATCATCACTCGATTTTATTTATGAGACACCTCCTACTAGTATTTATTCTGTTGTTTTCTCACTTTGCCTTTGCTCAAGTTGTTGTTGAGGACTGTAGAAATGGCATAGATGATAACGGGGATGGCCTGATTGACTGCGCCGATTCGTTTCGCTGCGGCGGGGTGGAAGATTGTAAGTTTGAAGACCGTAACTTCAACTGCGCCGATGGCATAGACAACGACGGCAATGGTGACGTTGACTGTGACGACGCGCTGTGCGATTGTACTAGCATAGAGATCTGTAACAACCGCCTAGACG
>JBASAY010000155.1:0-32249 GCA_049650865.1 Tunicatimonas sp. | reverse complement strand
ACGGTGACCGCGATGATGATAATGGTGATCGAGAATTGCATACGTTTAGGTTACTTTTCGCGGTGGATAAGGGGCTCGATGAACGAACGGAGGGTTTGCTTGCGCGTTTCGTCGGCCGGTAGTTGTTGCAGTTGTTCCAAGCCTTGCTGGAAATAGTGATTCATGGTGGTTTCGGTGAGCGCTTTGATGCCGAGTTGGTCGTAGATGGCTTTCACAGCGGCTACTTTTTCGTCTTTGTCGAACGCGGGACGGCTGATCCAGTCCACCAGCTGCACGTGCTGCTCGTCGCGGGCGTTTTCCAGCGCTTTGATGAGCAAAAAGGTTTTCTTATTGGCGATAATATCTCCGCCCGGCTGCTTGCCGAAGGCGGCCTGGTCGGCGTACACATCGAGCAGGTCGTCCTTTAACTGAAACCCGATTCCAATGTTGATGCCCAGTTCGTAGAGTAAGCGAACGGTCGCCGGGTCGGCCTCGGCCAGCAGTCCGCCCAGCTGCAGGCTAAAACCGAGCAGCACCGCCGTTTTTTGCCGGATCATCCGCAGGTAGTCGGCCTCGCTCACCTCCGAAATCGTTTCGTAGTTCATGTCCCACTGCTGTCCTTCGCACACTTCGGTGGCGCAGCGATTGAAGGCGGCCAGCACCGCGGGCAGCTGCGGGGGCGGGGTGTGCAGCAGCAATTCGTAGGCTTTCACCAGCATCACGTCGCCCGACAGGATGGCCACGTTGCGGTTCCAGTGCTCGTGCACGGTAGACTGGCCGCGGCGCAGCGGCGCTTCGTCCATAATATCGTCGTGCATCAGGGTGAAGTTGTGAAACACCTCCACGGCCAGGGCTGGGTTGAGTACCGTGGGGTGAGTGACATTGTCTTTAAACAGTTGGTAGGCCAATAGCGTGAGCGTAGGCCGCAGGCGCTTACCGCCCAAAGCCATAATATACCGGATGGGGTCATACAGCTCCGGCGGATGTTCTCCGTACCGATGTTGGGCAATGGCTTGGTTGATGATTTCTCTCACAGCAGACAGCGTATGGGCAGTAGTAGAAAATTTCTGGCACCTTAGGGGCGAAAGTACTGAAATTACCGAAAACTCGATCAACCACAGCTTTACGTTTTACAGTCGCGCCGGGTAACGCTTCGATGGCTTCACAGTGGGTGTGAAGCTGGGCAATTGCTTAACCTGTCTGAATGAGAAAGAAAGACATCGACCTAAAATCTGGTTTATGGAATATCAATTTAATTAAACAAGTTGGCAAAATTTACCTCTGCTACGTAGTGTAATAGTTACCTGTTTTATCGGAAAATGAATAATTTCAGAATATTTTCAAATTAGCGCACGCTTTTGTTTACCTTACCGAAACAAAGGGTATCAATGACCAAACGAATAAATTTATTTACCCTAACCAACCAATCCCCATGACGTATTCTAAACTGTTCTCGTTCGCCCTCTTGTTCAGCGTTTTCGCTCTGTTTTCTGCTTGTCAGGAGGAAGAGGATGCTTTCTTTACTTATCAGCCTCATCAACCAATCCAGCCTATTCATCCGATAAGCCTACCCGTTATTAGCTTTGATAGCGATGGCGATGGAGTTCTTAACAACCTGGATAATTGTCCTGATCACTATAATCCGAAGCAAGAAGATAGTGACGAGGACGGGAAAGGCGATGCCTGCGACATAAAGCCAGATATCAGTGATCCAAAGAACCCGCCGTTGGGGGCTGATGAGTACGATTTTGATACCGGCGAGTGCAAAGATGACAACATAGAATGTTACGAAGTGCCCCAATTTTCATTTATGATGATGAAGATTCGTCAACCTAAGGAATGTGACACTGGGGTTTGCTTAATAAACGTTATTTTAGAAATGCTGGAAAAAGGCTCTATTGATCCGCGCGGAGATCATTACGTCAACCTTAGGAATCTTGATAGTGGTAAGTTTTTAGGGGAAATTAAACCAATCTTCAATGACGACTTAAGCGCCATTCAATTTGTCATTCCCCAGGAAATCGCCCGCTCAACCGATAAATTGTCCGCGGAGTTTAGTACAGATGCCACATTAGGTGGTAAGGATATAAGTATAGACTTCAGCAGTATATTTGATGCAGATGGGGTACACTTTCCCTAATAGCATTTAGTTTGATAAATTAAGCAATTGAGACGTTTTCTCTTACCGACCAAAGGGTATCAGCTGATGCTCTTTGGTTTGTTAGTTACTACCGGACTACGTGCCCAAACCGACTCCGTTGCGGTTCATCTAAACGAACGGCTAGAGAGGATTCTGTCTGATTACTACTATACTAAACCGGACAGTGCGCTTTTGCTTTTTCGGCAAGTAGCCCGCGAAGCCGAACAGCACAATGAGTTGCTAATTTTGTTGGAGACCCAAATCCAGGCGGCGTGGTGCGCCCTTCAGCATCAACGGTTGGATACGCTGGTCCGTTTAACCCACCAAGCCGAAGAATCAGCCGAAAAATACGAAAATGCTCTCGACACGCTTGATCCGGATCATTCCCTGCGACTCAATATTCCCTACACCTGGGGGCTGTATTACAGTTACACGGAAGACCGCGTACGAGCTATCCAGGTATATCAAGAATTGTTACAAACGCCAGGAGCATTCACTGATTCTTCCTTGGTCTCAGCTACTTACTACTCAATGGCGGTCTCCTTCAGGAGACTGGGCAACTATCAGCAGTCTATTGCTTACCACCAATTGTCTAATACCTGGATTCCCCGACAAGATAACGAACGAAACTATTGGTACGAAAAAGCACTAGGCTACCGATCTCTCGGCAAAAGCTACCACGATCTGGGTCAGTACCAAAATGACCCTACCCTGTCGCGACGGGCCAAAGAACTACTAATGCAATCTTTGGTGTTGTTGAAGCCTTACGAGCAGCAAGAAAAGCGGCGCCACGCCCTGATCACGGGTTACAGCGCACTTGCCAACTGGCATACTACAGAAGGTAACTACGACAGTGCACTTAACTATTTGCAAGGCGCTGCGAGGTTTTTTAAGCCACCTGAATCGGAGCTTATTGACGTTTACCTGCTTTGGGGAGATGTGTATTTGGCCAAAGACCAGCCAGAGCAGGCGGTGGTACAGTATCAAACTGCTCTAGATATCGCTACCCAAACCTACGGCCCTCAGCATCCGATTAAAGCCTCGATATTTAACCACCTGGCAGCGACTAGCGCCGCCCAGGGGCGCTGGACAGAGGTACTGTCTAATTCGCAGAAAGCGTTACGGCAATCAGCTCCCGAGTTCACCGCCACCGCTAATCATCACAACCCTACACTGGCGCAGTTCACGTCCCTTAATCGATACGTGCTAGAAACGCTTCTCCTAAAAGCTAACGCCTTATACCAGCTCAACCAGCGCACTCCGTCCGATACCCTTAGCCTCCAGCAAGCAATAGGCAGCTACCGGTTGGCGACCGGGGTAATCGACCAAGTGCGCCAGACGTTCCCCTCGATTGAGTACAAACAATATATTTCAGCAAAGTCGGCCACGCTGTACGAGCAGGCCATCCGCGCTTCGCTACGAGCGCACCAATTAGGACTCACCACCCACGATTTTGTGGCGGAGGCTTTCTACTTTAGCGAAAAAAGTAAGGCATCGACCCTACTCGAAGCCGTGAAAGACTCCGAAGCCCGATCCTTTGCTCAAATTCCCCCCGAACTGCTGGAACAAGAAAACGAACTGAAAAGAAATCTTACCTACTGGGAAAACGAGCTGTACCAAACTTCGGACGATTCGCTGCGCCAAACGCTCCGGGCACGCACCTTGTCAATCCGAGAGGACTACAACACCCTGATTAAACGCCTCGAAGAAGAGTATCCCAGCTACTACCAACTAAAATACGACACCAAAGTAACCGGACTCAAGGAACTGCAACGCAGTTTGCCCCGGGGCACCACCCTACTCTCTTATTCCTACGGCGACAGCACCCTCTCCACTTTCGCCATTCGGTCGGACACTGTGCAGTGGCAAACCACCCCGCTGGATAGTAGCTTCCACCGAAGCCTGGCCAACGTGCTGCGCTCGGTAAGTCAGTATGACTATCAACAGGCCAGCGACCTATCAGCCTTTAAAATGTTCACCGAAGACGCGCACGGCTTATACCAAACCCTGCTCGCCCCCTGGCTAAACGAAGACAAGACCAAGCAACTAATTATCCTTCCCGAGGGCTTGCTCGGCTACCTGCCCTTCGACGTGCTGCTCACCGAAGCCCCGGCTCCCACCCGCGTTGACTATCAGTCGCTGCCCTACCTGGTGAAGCAGCTTCCGGTCAGCTACGAGTATTCGGCTACGCTACTGAGCAGTGCCCCCGAAGCATCCCCGCCAGCATCCTACTCTTACCTAGGATTCGCCCCTTTCTATCCCGAAGCGCCGCTGGCCCAAAGCCGCGAGGTACGCACTACCCTTGACGGGCAGCGATTGGGATTAAGTCGGCTGCAATTTAATCGTGAGGAGGTAAGCTTCGCGGCTGAATTGTTCGAGGGAACAACGTTCGTTGACGAAACGGCTACCGAAGCCCAGTTCAAGCAGCACGCCCCGCAAAGTAGGGTGCTACACCTGTCGATGCACGCTTACGCGAATAACGAGAACGACGACTTTTCGGGGCTCATCTTTACCCAGCCGCTCGACACGGCACGGGAAGACGGATTTTTGCACGCCAACGAACTATACAACCTCTCACTTAATGCCGAACTAGCGGTGCTCAGCGCCTGCGAAACGGGTATTGGCACGCTGGCTCCCGGCGAGGGCATCATGAGCCTGGGCCGAGCCTTTAAGTACGCCGGATGCCCCAACGTGACCATGAGCCTGTGGAACGCCGACGACCGGTCGACCAGCCAGATCATGCAGCACTTTTTTGGGCACCTGCACAACGGAGCCGCCAAAGACCGGGCGCTGCGAGCGGCGAAGCTGGACTACCTTGACGAGGCCCGGTCGGCACAAGCCCACCCCTACTACTGGGCCGCCTTTGTGCAGGTAGGGAATAGTGACCCGCTTGGCGCAACTGCTGCCGCTCCGACGTGGTGGTGGATCGTTAGCGGAAGCGTGGCGCTGCTTATCGCAGTAGGAATAGTACGTTATTATGTTGCCTCTAAACGCGGCTCGTTACGCGTCTGACGATGACTCTTTGGCCAGCCGGTCGATCATCCGTTGCCACTTATCCGGAATATGGATGGGGGCCGGGTAGTGTTTACCAAAGATAAAGTCGTAGGCGCGCTGCTCTGCCTCGCCCAGCAGAAAGCAAGTTGAGCGTACCTCTTCGGGCAGTTGCAACAGCGGCGGAAGCCAGTGCCCCACGTACTCTCCCTTCGGATCATACTTAGTCGACTGCCAGAGCACGTGGGTGTAGCGCCAGACGGTGGCTTGGTAGTACCAGTTCAGCCAGTTGCTGGTCACGTCGTAGTCTACCAGCTGCGACTCAAAGTAGGCCGCTCCCCAGGTCCAGTTAATGCCCAAGTCACGCGACAGGTAGGTCGACACGTTCACCCGCCCCCGGTTCGACATAAATCCGGTTTGGTTGAGTTCGGTCATGTGCGCATCGATAAAGGGAATCCCCGTTTGCCCCCGACACCAGGCCCGAAACAAGGATTCGTCTTCTTGCCAGGTTACTTTACTGTCGTAGATGCCAGCCGCCCGAAAGATCTTATCGCCGTACTTCCACCCCAAGAACTTATAGAAGTCGCGCCACAGCAGCTCGAAGAGCAATTTGTAAGTCGATGGGTTCTTCTTAACCACCGTTTCGTACTCCTTTACCGCATGGTACACCCGGCGGGGCGACAGGCAACCCAGGGCCAGCCAGGCCGAGAATTTCGTGCTGTACTCGGTGCCCAGCGACTGGTTACGTGTCCACTTGTAGTTGGTAAGTCCTTCGGTATCAAATACGTAGTGCTGTAAGCGCTGCAGGGCGGCCGTCTCCCCTCCTCGAAAGATCGTGTCTGTCGGAGAGTCATCCGAAAAGCCTAATTGGGCGAGGGTAGGAATTGTTCCCAGATCCACCCCCGCTACGCGCTTGATTTTGTCGGGCACTGCCCACTCTGAGCGGACGTGGCTTAGCTTGGTCCCCTGGTGGCGGAACGACTTAAAGGGCTCCGGAGTGTCGGCCGGATCAAACGGCAGGTCGGCAGGGTGGTACAGGGTAAGCCCTTCGTGCAGATGCAATGAACAAGTCAGATTGGATAGCTTCGTACGCACTACTTCTTCCACCCGGGTTTCTTCGGAGGTGATTTCCGCCTGCGCGTATACTCGATCAACTTGGTGCGCTTTTACCAACGAGGGAATTTCTTCTTCGGGGCGCCCCTGCCGAACAATCAGTTCGCCACCGATAGCCCGAAGCTGATTCCGCAGATCAGTCAGACTCTCCAGCAAAAACCGGGTGCGGTGGACTCCCGTCTTGCGGAAGCCCAGCGCCAGTTCCTCGTAGTGGCGGGGGTCCAGGCAGTATACCAGTAACAGTTCGTCGGCTACTTCGGCGGCGGTAGCCAGCGCCCCGTTGTCGTGCAGCCGCAGGTCGTTCCTAAACCAAACTAACGCGCGCATCAGGAAGAAGGGGTTGATGAACGTGGCTTTGACTTCTTGGGCCGCCGGGCGGAAGGGCGTTTGCGGCTCCCGTGCCGTTCCATCACCGCTTCCGCCTGCTGGCGCAGCTCGGGTTGGCGACGCAGTTCGTAGATTTTTGTACGGGCCGCTCGAGCCGCCACCACGTGATCTACCAGCGGCTCGGGGTAGTCCTTGCCGATTACACAGTCGGCTTCACGCTGCACCTCGGGGGGCATTTTGTTGGGTTCGTGCAGGTACTTGAGCGGCACCTGCGCCAGTTCGGGCACCCACTGCCGAATAAAGACTCCTTCCGGATCGTGGTCTTTACCCTGCTTGGTGGGATTGTAAATACGCAGCGTGTTGATGCCGGTGGTGCCGCTCTGCATCTGCAGCTGACTGTAGTGAATGCCCGGTTCGTAGTCGGTCCACTCGCGTGCCAAGAAATGACCGTAGCGTCGCCAGTCGAGCCACAGATCGTACGAGGCAAACGACACCAGCATGGCCCGCATGCGGAAGTTCAGGTACCCGGTATGGCACAGCGCCCGCACGCAGGCGTCTACCATGGGAAACCCGGTACGCCCCGCGCACCAGGCGGCGTAATGGTCTTCGTTAAATGCATCGGCGCGCAGCGCATCGTAGGCCGGAATAAAGCTCTCAGCCTCGATGCGCGGTTCTTGCTCCAGCTTCTGCACAAAGTGACTCTGCCAGTGCAGGCGGGCCTCAAAGGCGCGGAACGATTTCTTCCAATCGGCTACCTCCGGACTTTTGTTGTCGGCTAGTTCGGCGCGGCGCTGGCGCAGCGCTTGCACCACCGTGCGCAGACTGATGGTTCCCCACGCCAGGTGCGGACTCAGCCGCGAGCAGTGGTCGTAAGCCGATACCGGGCTGGACAGCGCCCGGTGGTACACCTCGCCGCGTTCGTGCAAGAAGCTACGCAGGGTTTCGTGCGCCGCCGCTTCACCCGGACGCTGCACAGTTCCCTGCAGCGCGGGCAGCCCCAGCATTTCAGCGGTAGGAACCTCATCGCTGGTGATACCCGGCACGGGGGTAAGGGTTGTAGGTGCGTCTACGGTGGGGGCCGTCATGCGCTGCTCCCAGCGTTTGGCCCAACCATCCCGATCCCTGAGCGCGCGGATCACCCCGTTCTGGGGCAGTTCGTGGAAGGGCACCGCGTGCTGCTTGGCCCACCGTCGTACCGCCTCATCGCGCTGGTAGGTAATCTGGTTGCCGGTTTCTTCGTGCGCCCAAAGCACAACTTCTTCTAACTGATCGCGCAGATCCGTAAGCACCTCCACCACCTCTCCGATTCGGACGATCAGGGGTTGACCCAGTTTGGTTAGGTTGCTAGTAAGCTCCCGCAAGCTACCCGCGACAAACTCCCAGTGGCGCGTCCCGTAGTCATCGGCAGTGACTACCGAAGGCTCTACCACGTAGAGGGGCAGCACCGGCCCCTGCGGCGCCGCTTGGTGCAAGGGTTGATGATCGTGTACGCGCAGGTCGCGCTTAAACCAGACAATATGAACGGGAAGAGAAGCCATAGAAATAGATAAAACCGGTAGTTACTCAACCACGCTCCGTAAGAATTGGTTTGGAAGCGAACGGGGCGGTGCCGCCTCGATTAGGCGCAGGGGGCCGCCAGATAGTCAAACCCAGGCCAAATCTGATACCGACGCAAACGAATGATTACGATAGGTAGTTGAGAACGTACTATCCTAAAAGACCACCTCTATGAAACCACCCTTTCGCATCCTTTCTATTGATGGCGGCGGCACCCGTGGGGTAATTCCCGCCACGCTGCTCGATGCCCTGCAACAAACCACGGGTCAGCACCCCACCGAACTGTTCGATCTGTTCGCAGGCACCTCCACCGGGGGGATCATTTGTATCGGCTTGGCCTACGGACTAGAACCCGCCCAGTTGGTTGATCTATACTTGAACCTGTCCGGCAAGGTTTTTCACGATACCCGATTGGATGATCTGCGCGACGGCTTCGGCAAAAATTTCGGAGCCGATTATTCCCACCAACCCTTACAGAAAATCCTCACCGCGCTCTTCGGAGATGCCACTCTGGGCGATGTTAACGAGCGACTTCGGCAGCAGGGTGAAAAGTCGTTGATGGTGTGTTGCTTCCACCTCAATCCTGAAGACGACGGGCAACCGATCAACTTCCGCCCGGCCATTTATCACTCTAACTTCATTCGCGACCGGGACCTTTCGCTGGTTGATTTGGCGCTGCGCACCTCGGCGGGCCCCACCTACTTTCCGATCTATCAGAATCACATCGACGGGGGCGTTTCAATCAACCATCCGGCGATGGCCGCGGTGGCTTTCGCCATCAACTGCAACACCTCAGAGAAACCAGAATATCGTTACATGGACGGAGCCAACAAAGGTTTGGGCAAGAGCCTGCACGAGTTGCAAGTGCTTTCGCTGGGCACGGGCACCTCGAACCGCAACCGAATCACTCCAGAAAAGATTCGCCGGAAGCGGCGGGGCGACTGGGGCAACGTGCAGTGGATCGAATACTTGCCCGACCTGCTGACCGAGTCCAACGTGCAAACCTCGGACTACTACGTGCAGCAGGTGCTCAAAACCAGCGGCGAAGAGAATCAGTACCACCGCATTCAGCTTTTGTTTGACGACCCTGGGGCACCGGAAGCCATTCGCGCTGAACTGGCGCGGGGCAAAGTGCTGGGGCTAGACGTTTGCGATAAAAGACTGCTGCGTGCGATGCATGCGTTTGCCAAGCAGTACTATCACGAGCACGAAATAGACATTTTGTCCTTTTTGAAGCTTACCGATCAGCTTGCACCAGTTTAGACAAACCGATATTGCGGTATAGCGACATCCGCTACTGTCGTTATGATTTCATCGCTGGCAACGCTATGATTTTATACAAGAATGAACCAGGTCCATCGATTGGCATTGAGGTTAGGAGATCAAGAAGAGTTTCTTGATTTGTTGTTTATCTGATCTTTTTAGCGTTCTTTAAGCCACAGCCAGGATGATACCAGTGGCTCATTCTTTTCAGTTCAGTGAGAAGCCAAACAAAGGAAGCTATCATGAATGATATTACCGGTATCTTTAAGTTATTCATTCATCCTCCTTTTGTTCTAAGATTATGGCTTGTAATTAGCTTTCCCTGCTTGCTGCAAGCCCAACCCAGTCCATTGATCTTTGAACGGTTTTCTACCGAAGATGGGCTGCCGAGTTATGTGGTTATGGACATTGTACAAGACCACGAAGGATATATTTGGTTGGCTACTGAAGGTGGCTTACTACGGTATGATGGGTATGCGTTTCTAAACTATCGGAGCATTCCGGGAGACTCCACTTCTTTATCCCAAAATCGGGTTGAAAAACTATTCGTAGATTTCACCGGGGATGTTTGGCTTGGCGGCAAACTCGGCATTGATCGTTATAGCGCCGATTGCGACTGCTTTATCCGGTATTCCTCTAATGAATCTGCGCCCAATAACCAACAGGCAGGGCAAATTAATGCCTTTGCCGAAGACCGAGACAACCAGCTTTGGATTGGCACCCAAGAAGGGGGACTATTTCGCTACGAGCGGGAAAGCGAACAGTTTACCCGCTTTCTGGATGACCCCAACAGTCCAAATAACCTGCTGGATGACGAGGTGCGGGTGCTTTTAGTCGATAAAAACAATCATCTCTGGATTGGCACCGGAGAGCCGTTCGATGCTACTATTGCTGGTGGTGGGCTTGTTCGCCTGGATCTACAAACGGGCAATTCTAAACGCTTTTTGCATGATCCGGCTAATCCCAATAGCCTGATTGACAACCGCGTCTCTGCGCTTATGGAAGATCAGGACGGGGGATTGTGGGTTGGGTCCTGCCAAAGCGGCCTCCACTACTATGAGCCAGAAAAGGAAGAATTTATTCGGATGATGCCTGACGCTGCCGATACTTCCTTTTATGCCCCCCAGGGCGAAATGGGCTTATGGTCTTCCTGCCCGCATGTCAGATTTATTCATCAGGATCAAAACGGTGAATTTTGGGTAGGAACGTATAATGGCGGGTTACACCATTTTGATCCCGTTAGTAAAAAACTAAACCGCTATGCGCATAATCCGGCTGATCCGGGCAGCTTAAGCTCTGACCAGGTTTGGACTTTTTTGCAAGACCGACAGGACCGCATGTGGATCGGCAATCTTCCGGGAGGGCTTCAAAAGGTGGATCCTTCCTTGCATAAATTCAAGGTATACACCCATGAGGCGGAAAATCCAACAAGCTTATCCATTGATCATATCATGGGAATTTACGAAGCGCCTCGGGAGCCCGGAATCATCTGGATGGGCACCCGGGGAGGGGGACTCAACCGGCTGGATATAAAAACAGGGGGAATTCAACATTTTCTGCACCACGCGAAGAAGAAGCATAGCATCAGCAGTGATATTGTGTGGACGACTTTTGAAGATAGTAACGGAACGTTTTGGGTAGGAACGGAGGCCGGGCTGGATACTTTAGACCGGGAGACAGGGGAGTTTACACCCTACAAAATTTTGGAAAACAATAGCTATGCTACCATTTCCTTTCCAGTTATTAGTATGCACGAAGACCGGCAAGGTTTTTTGTGGCTAGGTACCTGGAGCGGCGGAATGATCCGCTTGAGCAAGGATAAAAAGATCGTTACGCGGTATCAATTTTCCAAATTGAGCCCCCAAACATTTTATAACAGCGTTCATGCCATCCACGAAGATACAAAAGGGACAATCTGGGTAGGAATATTTCAGAATGGATTGTTCGAGTACGATGCGCAAAACGACGCTTTCATCCACCACCTCGAAGGGTATGGGATAACCAGTCTTCAGGAAGATAGCACCGGCCGGTTTTGGATAGGAACTACCGACGACGGAGTACTACATTATAATGCGGCCGAGGGTACGTATAGGCAGTATACTGCGGCAGACGGACTGCCGAGTGATGCAATAAATGGTGTTCTTGCCAGTGATAACGGAACGATGTGGCTTTCTACTGGAAATGGTATTGCCCGGTTTAATCCAGCTTCCAAGCGCTTTATATCGTATGACACTTCCGATGGCTTATCCTTTACGAGTTTCAATTACAGCAGTGCCTTTAAAGGAATAGATGGGCAATTGTTTTTCGGCGGTAATGGTGGCTTGGTAGCCTTTTATCCGGATGAGATAAAGGAAAACCTCTATCCGCCGGATGTATTACTGAGTGGTTTGCAAATAGTAGGGAAGGCTTTCGATCTTAAAAATTATAGAGATAGTACATCCTCACGCATTACCCTTTCCCATCAACAAAACGATTTGACCTTTGATTACGTAGGGCTCCATTTTACCAATCCTTCGGAGAATATCTATAAATACCGGATGCAACCCTACGATGCCAATTGGATTGATGCTGGCACTCAAAGAACCGCCCGCTACACCAACCTCGATCCGGGAGAATACACCTTTCAGGTGACGGCCCGTAGTAGCGACGGCCGGTGGAATGAAGATGGTGCTTCCCTTCAATTTTATATTGCGCCACCCTGGTGGACCCGGTGGTGGGCTTATGCTCTTTTTGTAGCAATCGTGCTTGGCATTAGTTACCGCTTTTACCGCTTCCAGATTTCCCGCAAGCTCGCCGTAGCAGAAAACAAACGCCTCACCGAAATCGACCATTTTAAAAGTGGTCTGTATACCAACATCACCCACGAATTCCGCACTCCCCTGACCGTTATTCTCGGTATGGCTGATACCCTCCAATCCAAAGCCGAAGATCAGCACTGGAAGCGCGCCGCAGAACCGCTGGAAATGATTCAGCGCAACGGAAAGAACCTCTTGCGACTCGTCAATGAAATGCTCGATTTGGCCAAACTGGAAAGCGGTCATTTGGAACTGGAATTACTACAGACAGATGTTATTCCTTATATAAAATACCTCAGCGAAAGTTTTCATTCCCTGGCCGAAGAAAAACAGGTCACTCTTACCGTTTACGCAGAAACAGAGCAGTTGATCGTGGATTTTGACGCAGCCAAACTAGCTGCCGTTGTTTCTAACCTGCTGACTAACGCCATTAAATTTACGCCCGAAAGAGGAAAAATTATCGTTCATCTCAACCAGGTCTCCGTAGCTGGCCAAGCATATTTTTCAGTAAAAGTAAAGGATAGCGGCAAAGGAATTACTGAAGAAGATATCCCGCATGTGTTTGATCGCTTTTATCAGGCAGATCATTCTTCCACCCGGCAAACAGAGGGTACAGGCATTGGCCTGGCCCTGACCAAAGAGTTAGTGGAATTAATGCAGGGAACGATAACCGTAAAAAGTGTGCCGGGAATGGGCAGTGAGTTCATGGTGAAAATTCCCATCACTACGCAGGCACCGAAAGTAGTAACTGTTCAACAGTCAGTGGAAATCGCTCATCCTACCATTCCTGTCGTAGAGGCTGCTATACCGGGAAAAGATCATACGCTTGATTTACCGCTGGTGCTGGTCATTGAAGATAATTTTGATGTAGCCAACTATTTAAATATTGCTTTGGAGCATAAGTACCAATATCTGCACGCACCGAACGGGGAAATTGGGCTGGAAATGGCGTATGAAGAAGTTCCGGATGTCATTATTTGTGATGTTATGATGCCGGGCAAAGATGGATTTGAGGTTTGCGCAACCTTGAAATCCGATGCCCGAACCGACCATATCCCTATCATTATGCTTACGGCCAAAGCCACCATGAAAGACCGCCTTACCGGGCTTTCGCACGGAGCGGATGCTTATTTGGAAAAACCGTTTGTGAAAGCTGAACTGTTTACCCGTTTGGATCAACTGCTGCTACTGCGCAAGAAAATGCTGCACAAGTTCGAAAACGATGGTCTTACCCAAATCTTGAAAAAGCGCGCCGGAAATCCTGAAACAAAATTTCTCCGACACGTTGTAAAAACTATTCACGAAGAACTCAGCAATGATACTTTTGGAACAAGACAACTAGCCTACAAACTTCACTTGAGCGAATCGCAACTCTACCGGAAGCTCAAAGCCACTACCGGAAAATCTACGGCTATTTTCATCCGCTCTATCCGTTTACAAAAGGCCAAAGAACTGATTTTGGTTACTGAAAAAACAATCTCCGAGGTAGCTTATGAAGTTGGTTTCAACGATCCTTCCTGGTTCAGCCGGGCTTTTAAGTCAGAATTCGGTTTCGCCCCTAGCGACACGGTTAAGTAATTGATTTTCAGTATACTACGCTATAAACGCCCTTTGTTTTTGCAAGAATAGCGCTAGCCTTTCCTATCAATTCATGGCTACTCCTAGGCATTGAAAGAATACTGAAAGACGTACTCAGGTAAAAACGCTAATCTTGATCCATGCTGATGGCAGATTAGGTGCTTAAGCCGTTCTACCTAACCAGTAAACTATCTATCTGGCATCGAGAATTAACAATTGTGAAAGAATGAGACTGGAATTATTTTCCAAGCTACGTCCGATATAGTTGACAAAAAGTCAAGATTTAACTTGAGAAGCAGAAATTTACAGTAATGATTACACCCTAAACTCCCAGCCTTATGCCCATGTACATGGATTTTCATCAGTTCGAGACAGTCTCAGTAGAGGCAGTTAAGGAAGCGCACATGGCTGATAAGCTGGTGCAAGATCGCTATGGTGTCCGATACATTCAGTTTTGGGTCAACGAAGCAGCCGGAACGGTATTTTGCCTGGTAGAGGGCCCCAATCCGGAAGCCTGTGAGGCCTGCCATCGCATAGCCCACGGCAACATGGCCTGCAATCTTCAGGAAGTAGAGCCAGGATTTTTTAAACTTTTTATGGGCGACAAGCAACCGATTCACCACGGTCTGGCCATGAATACTGCCGGTGCGGTAGACCTTGCCAACCGCACCCTTTTGGTGGCCGACATCCGGGGCGTCACCGACATTGAAGATAGTAGCGATTACAAGCAGCTCCACGTTCCAATCAAACCCAAGAACCGGGTAGTGGATGCACTGGCTGCTTTCGACGGTCGTTTCATTGAGCATGCTGCCAATGATAGCTTGGTGGGAGTGTTTGATTCACCCATTAATGCAATCCGGTGCGCTCAGAGTATTCAGAACGATTTGTTGGAAAAGATGCGGTTAAAGGGAAAAAACAGTGAGTGGAACATTATTTTCCGGCTGGCTCTTAACCAAGGACAGCCCCTTACCAAAAGCACAGGTTTTTTTGAGGTAGCTACTAAACAGGCCATCAGGCTGTGCATGGTTGCCGGGCCCAACCAAATTGTGTTTTCGTCTAACCTTCAGGAATTATACGCCATGGAAAATGTAGCTTTAGAAGCAAATTTGCCCAGATCGTGTATCAAAATATTGACCCCAACGGAAGAAAACTTCCTGCATGCCCTCTTTGAGCTTACCGAGCAACACCTCCAAACCACCTCGTTTAACGTCAACAACCTGTGTGAGTTGATCGGCGTCAGCCGTCCGCAACTGTATCGAAAGACGACTTCCCTGACCGGTAAATCTCCGAATAACTTCATCAAAGACCTTCGGATGCAGAAAGCCTGGAGGCTGTTGAAATCCAGAGAAGGCAATATCTCTGAAGTAGCCCTGGAAGTGGGCTATTCCAATCCGTCTTATTTTAGTAAAGTCTTTCAGGCCAGCTTTGGACATAAGCCTTCGGCTTTAGCCGGTTCATGAACGCTCATTACTGATTTTTGAATCAAATACGGATTATTTTCATCACACCTGAACCTCCATTGAGATTCGGAACAGTAAAACTTTGTCAAAAATGAAACAGTCAATATTACTCATCCTCATGGGAATGCTTTGGATAAATTTTGCCTTCTGCCAACCTATTATCCATATTTGGGGTACGGCAGACTCGCTTGCTGTGAGAAATCAGGTGGTGCAGCACCTGGATTATTTGGACGTTAGAGAAGATGTGTACGTCTCGGTGGGTTTCACTCCGGATTTGTCCAAGAAAATGCAAGGAGTAACTTTTTACCTGAATCTGTCGGGAGCCAGCGCTTGCCCAATCATCAAGGTATTGATAGATAGTCGGATGAGTAGCGCAAAGCAAAAACTAGTCCTGGCCCATGAGATGATCCACGTTAAACAATATGTAAAAGGAGAACTCCTCGTGCTTAGTAAGCGGCAGGTGCTATGGAAAGGAAGAAAACACAACTATCAACCAGGCAACTGCCAAAAGGAGCCCTGGGAACTGGAAGCCTACAAAAAAGACAATCTGCTGGCGAAGCGATGTAAGCTACCCGTAGAGTCTCCCTTGGTGGCTTCAGTCGAGAACCGGTAAGGAGATAGCCACTTTACGCATGGACGATAAATCATCAGTTGATACCGGCTGTCTTAAGCGAGCGGCTGAAGTGGTGATGGATCATCTGGACCAAAGTTGACTTTCCGTCAGCGATCTGGCTAGCCAGCTACCTCTTAGCCGGGAGCAAACCCATCGCACTTGGTCAATATCTTCTTAGCCTGTGACTAATTGATATTCACCTATATTTTCCAGGAAATACCGTGGTTTCAGAATTTTGTGTACCTTCCTAGAATTTTGAAACACAACCAAAAGTGCTATGTCCCACTCCGCTCGTGCGTCCTTAAACACTGACCAGCGCAATCCGTTTTTACGGCAGTTGGGGGAGGTTGTGGAAGCCAATCTTCAGAATGATCAGTTCAGTGTGGAGGCATTTGCTGAACAAATGAACATGAGCCGCTCTAACCTGCACCGCAAGCTGAAGCAAAGTACGGGGCAAACAGCCAATCAGTTTATCCGGGAGTATCGGCTGGAACGGGCGATAGAACTACTCAAAGAAGAAGATAGAACGATCACCGAAGTGGCGTATGAAGTTGGTTTCAGTAGTCAGAGCTACTTCTCAACCTGCTTTACCGAATACTACGGTTATCCACCCGGGGAAGCCAGATTCAGGACTAACGAACCTGAGCAAACCAGAGAGATCAAGCCAGCCGAGCGTAATCAGTTCAAATTACCAATCAAAGTAGTGACCTGGGTAGGGTTAATAGCCATTGGGTTGATGATCGTAGTATTTTTGGTGCAGTGGCAGGCGGCCGGTTCCGAAACGGAGGCTACCGAAAAGATTCCTCTCGACCAGTCGGTAGCCGTACTTCCGTTGAAGAACCTGAACGTAGACCAGGAGTACGAATACGTTAGCGAAGGAGTGGTTCAAGCCATCAACCGGCATTTGTCTCAAATAGAAAATTTGAAGGTGATTTCACCGCTGTCTACGAACCGCTACCGGCAAACTAATCTATCCGCTCAGCAAATTGGGGAAGAGTTGCAAGTAGCCAACCTGCTGGAAGGGAGTATCCAGCGGCAGGCCGATGACGTGCGGATTGAGATACGCTTGGTAGATACCCAAACTGAACGCCAAATCTGGGCGGAGAGCTACGACCGGAAGTGGCAGGACATACTGGAAATACAGGGAGATATTGCCCGGCAGGTAGCCCAAACCTTACAATCTCAATGGCCCAAAAAGCAGGAAGATAAACTCCGTCAGCAGGCGGTAAATCCTGAGGCCTATGATCTGTTTATGAAGGGCAATTACGAAATTAGGTCATACTCCAGAAAATCAAACCTTAAGGCGATCAAACTTTTTCAGCAGGCTATGGCCATAGACCCCGATTTCGCCTTACCCTACGCGGGAATGGCCCAATGTTATATCTGTATGGCTACTATCTACCACTCGGAATTGGATTTACAGAAAGCCTTTTTATTAGCCAAGCCCCAGATAGATAAAGCCTTAGAAATTAACCCAAATCTTCCCGAAGGTCTGGTATGGAAGGGATTTTATTATCTGTTTTATCAGTGGGATTTTGCTAGAGCCGAGCAAGAATACCAAAAAGCAATTATTTCCAATCACCCGCAGGCATTGCGAAATTATTCAGAATTTTTGCAGTTTGTGCGACGAGATAAGGAAACCCTTGAGCTCGCTCAACGATTACAAAATACTGATCCGTTCTTTCCGCATACCCGAATGATCTACGCGCTATATTACAATGGTAAGTATCAGGAAGCCGAAGAATTTGCCCAGACCCGGCTGAAAACGTTTAACAATTACACGACATTAGAAGCTTATGGCTTCCTCAAGTTAAATACGGGAAAGTATGAGCAAGCTCTTTCAATTTTCCAGCAAGCAATGGAACAAGCCGAGTATCATAATCCCCGTTTGCTGGGTTGGATTGGGGCTACCTACGCTCATTCAGGAGAAAAAGGGAAAGCGCACGAGTTAATTAACGAACTAAAGGCAAAATTAACCACGAGTGATGCGGGTTCTATTCGCTTTTTCATTGCGGTCATCTACTCGGCCTTGGGCGATAAAGCATCCGCCCTCCAGTGGTTGCAGCAAGCTTACGAACTACACGAAATGGAGATGCCCTGGCTGATTAGCGAGCCGCAGTTCTACCCCCTTCACTCCGAGCCAGCATTTCAGGAGCTGGCCCGAAAAATTGGCTTTCCCCAGGTGCCTGAACCGGCAACTTCCGGCGCACTAACCTCAACGCAATAGCGGAGGCAACCATTTTAGATAACGTTAGAAAAAAATTGAACAGGATTACAACATAGTTGCTAACCCTATAAGCTGATTGTTGCTCACCTTTGGGGCGAACATTATTGTTATTGCCAATAACCTATTCAGAAATGAAGAAGATAATCTTAGCGCTAGTATTAACCTTCATTGGGAACATATTATTCGCTCAATATCCCCAAGGGGAAATAGTCGTTGACCAATTGTTTTCCTAAGCGCTGGTAAACTAAGTCGGCAAGGATCACTAAGTATTGCCAGTTTATATTTTTCCGAGCGGACTAAACAGGAATGAATTTCAACCAGGAAGAAGCCTATGAATCAATTCTGTTAGTCTTTGAATCAAATGAGGTGGCAGAACGAACAAAATTATGCTTGCTTTGAATAAAAACGTATCAACGATGATAAATACAACCACCCCCCCCAATCTAACTGACTTAACGTCAAATATCGGCGGAGAAGTAATCTCGCCGGAAGATTCCTCGTATCACGAAGCCCGGAAGCTCTACAATGGCATGATCGACAAAAAGCCGGCGTTGATTGTCAGATGCACTAACGCATTAGACGTTGTTTCAGCGATCAGCTTTGCCAAAAAGAACGACCTGGAAATATCCGTACGCAGCGGCGGACACAGCGGGGCCGGGCTGGGATTGTGTGACGATGGACTGGCCATTGATCTTTCTCCCATGAAAGGTATTTTGGTAGACACCGAAAAGAAAACCGCCCGCATTGAAACAGGCTGCACCCTGGGAGAGATTGACAAAAAACTGCACGAGTACGGCCTAGCCCTGCCCAGCGGGATTATTTCAACGACGGGGATCGGTGGCATTACCTTGGGCGGTGGTTTAGGTTACCTAAGCCGTAAGTGCGGACTAACCATCGACAATCTACTGGAAGCTGAAGTGGTGCTGGCCGACAGCTCGGTGGTGGTGACCAACAAAGACGAACATCCGGATTTATTCTGGGCACTTCGGGGCGGAGGCGGCAATTTTGGCGTGGTAACTTCCTTCGTATTTCGGTTGCACGAAATCAGCGAAGTATACGCCGGGCCGATGTTCTGGCCAATCGAGCAAGCCAAAGAAGCCATGGTTTTTTACCGTGATCTGATGGCAACCGCCGATAACGATCTGTACGGCTTCTTTGCCTTTCTGAACGTGCCGCCCGGTGATCCTTTTCCGGCGCATTTGCACAACCAGAACGTCTGTGGTGTGGTATGGAATTACACCGGTCCAGCCGAGAAAAGGGAAGAAGTATTCGCGCCTATCCGAGCGTTTGGCCCACCCATTCTAGATTTTGTGGGTCCTTTGCCCCTACCGGCCTTGCAATCGATGTTCGACGGTTTGTATCCTTCGGGGCTACAGTGGTACTGGAAATCTGATTTTTTCACGGAGCTTACCGATGAAGCCATGGCGCAATTTATTAAACATGGCTCCAAGGTTCCGGGCTTGTCCACCATGCACCTCTACCCGGTGGATGGCAAAGCCCGTGAAGTAGCGAATGATGCTACCGCCTGGGAACACCGCGATGCCAGGTGGGCCGAAGTGATTGTTGGAGTAGACGCTGACCCGGAGAACAAAGACCTCATTATCAATTGGTGCAGAAACTATTACCAAGCTACCCATCCGCATGCCTCGGGCGGCACCTACGTTAATTTTATGATGGAGGAAGACCAAGGCAGGATTGAAAGCACCTACGGAAACAACATGAAACGGCTGACCAAAGTCAAAACAAAGTACGATCCTACCAACCTTTTTCATATCAACCAAAATATCAAACCGGAGCGAACTGATGCAGGCTGATTTCTAAGCTAGAAAAAAAAATTTGATAGGCGTTAGAAAAAAATTTGAAGGTGTTGCAACATCCTTGATAGGCTTTATTACGCTAAAATGACCAAATTTGTTGAAGTAAACGAGTTTCTATTGAACGTTACCACTACTAAAATTAATAGGGGACGTAACTATCTATTCTTCTGGTTCCACTAAGTGCTGATATGTAATGATGCTTCTTGCTAAAAGAGCAGAAAAGCTTAGAGCGTATGGGCAATGATTTATGAACTATTGCTTCGCAACCATGACACATTTATTCCCTTACCAAACGATCTTTTGCCTGCTAATCAAATGGCTGCTGATAGTCGGGCTGATCGTTCAGTCACCTTATCCGGTTCAGGCCCAGATAAGCCTTTCGGGTGAAGTAAAAAACCAAAACGATCAGCCGGTTTCCTTTGCGAATGTGCTTTTGCTGCATTCGGCCGATTCTACTTTGGCCCTAGGCACGATCTCGGATGCCGAAGGTATATTTTCCCTAGAAACCCAGAGCGGTGACTATATTCTGCGTATTGCGATGCTAGGCTACCAAACCGTTTCCTCACCTCTTTATGTATCACCCGCTACGGCTGATAAACTCGGAGCATTTTACTTATCCGAAAGTACTCAGGAGTTGGACGAGGTAGTAATCAGAGGACAAAAGCCGCTGTTTGAAAAAGAGGTAGACCGAACGGTGGTAAATGTACAAAGCAGCATCACTTCGGCGGGCAGTACAGTGCTGGAAGTGCTGGAAAAAAGTCCGGGCGTGATTGTAAACCGCCAGAACAATAGCATCTCCATGAACGGTAAGAACGGAGTGCTGGTCATGATTAACGGAAAGATTAGCCGACTGCCAACCGATGCGGTGGTGCAAATGCTGAACGGAATGAGCTCGGCGAATATCGAAAAGATTGAACTGATCACCACGCCCCCCGCTAAGTACGATGCTGAGGGAAATGCTGGGATCATCCATTTGGTGATGGCCGAAAATGCCGATCTGGGAACGAGCGGTAACTTTGGGGTGACGGGTGGATACAATAGCGGTGAAACCTGGGGGGCAAACGGAAATATCAACCACCGTAGGCTTCGGTTCAATACCTTCCTGAATTATTCTGTCCTGAGCGATCGAAGGGAGAATGTATGGAAAACTAGCCGGCTCATCACCGAGGATAATTTTGTCTGGTCAGATGTAAATACTAATTGGCGAGAACCCATTACAACGGCGCATAATCTTCAGGCCGGACTGGAATTGAGTGTTAACAAAAAAACGGATATTAGTTTGCTCGTCACCGGCTACCAACGCTACTGGAATACGGTAGATAGAATTAACAGCACTAACATTTTATCGCCGGATTCAACGATAACCACCAATACGGTTGTCAACGAAACCAACCGCTGGCAAAGTGCTACGGCCAGCCTTGGCGTTCACCATCAGTTGAGCGATCAGGAAGAACTTACCGTTTCCCTGGATTATTTATACTACCACCAACTCCAGCCTTCTAATTATCATCGGGAGATAAGGGAGAATAATGCTGATTTTATTAAACGGGAGGTTATTGAAGTGGACAAGCAAACTCCCATTCATTTTGAAGTAGCTAGCGTAGATTATTCCAATACTATGAGTGAAATATTCTCGTTTGAGGCGGGGGTGAAAGGCACGATGTCTCAGTTTACCAACAATGTAACTACTACCCGAACCGAGGATGGTATTACCATTACTGATCCGATGTTTACCAGTAGTGCCAAGCTAGACGAGATGATCCTGGCCGGCTACACCTCTGCCAACTGGCAACCCGCTACGCAATGGAACGTGCAGGGTGGTTTACGCTACGAGTACACTGATACTTATATGGGTACGCCGGAAGAAGAAGCATTGGTAGACCGGGAATTCGGTAATTATTTTCCTACGCTGTCCGTGACCCGCAATCTATTTCAGGAAAGTAAGCTGCACGTAGCGTTTAATCGGCGGATTACCCGGCCTACGTACAACGATCTGGCTCCTTTCGTTTACTTTATAAATCCAACGACCGTGTTTAGCGGCAACCTGGCTCTTCGCCCTGCCATCAGCGACGGAATAGACCTAAGCTATCAGCGAAAGCAGTGGTGGATTTCTTTGAAGTATAACTATGTCCAGAATGCTATTGCTCCCTTCCAACCGGAGACTGATCCGGAGACAAATTTACAGATACTCCGTTCGCAGAACCTGAAATATCAGCAATCTTACGGTATTCACTCAACATTACCAATTGCCATTACTACCTGGTGGGAGTTCAGAAACGATGTGTCGCTCTTCTACTATCAGTACAAAACTCAGCATTTAGCAACCAATGTGCAGGACAACCTTTGGAGCTTTACCTATAATGGGACGAATACTTTCCAACTATCGAAAGAATACACCCTAGAAATAACTGGTTTCTATCAATCTGCGTCCCAATGGGGAATTATTCATCTTAAGCCGCTGGGTCGGCTGGACGTAGGAGTGAAGAGGCAATTGAAGGACGATTGGGGTATTATTAGCCTGGTGGGAACGGACTTACTTAATACGTATGCCTGGAGAGCAGACATCAACAGCCCCAATGCCAATACGGAAGCTTTCTTTTCCTACAGCTTCGGTATGCGCGGGGTGACGCTTACGTATTCTAAAACCTTTGGCAATAAAAAATTAAAGAAGATAAATATCAAGTCGGGGTCAGAGACTGAACGACAGAGGATACAGTAAATAAAGCCGTCTTTATGTTTGTTCGTACATTCAATGTATACATGATCTCTTTCTAGTGTACACCTTTTTAGGAGTCAATAGGCAGCTATTAAAGGTAGAAAGACAGCAGAATTTGAGACTACGCTACCTGGAACCAGTAATCTATAAAACAGAAATTATTTAACCGGAAAGCTAGATTTATCAACTTATAATTATTTCAGTGTTCATTTTCTTAACCTAAACAATGCATAATATGGATTTTCAAGACCCAAGTTCATTCAACCTTAGTTCGCGAAGAAGTTTCGTGGGCAAACTGATGGCCACCGCCGGAGCGGCGGGACTGACGGTACCGGCGTTAGCCGGGGTAGACTTTAACCCTAAAACCAAAACCGTCGGTGAAGCCGAAGCCTGGTTTGAAAACGTGAAAGGCAAACAACGGGTGGTTTACGATGCTCCTGAACATCACGCTGGCTTTCCTTTCATCTGGTCCTGGGCTTTTTACATGACCAACAACCAAACCGGTGTTGCTGATGATGACATGACCTCAATGGTGGTAATGCGCCACAATGCCATCCCTTTCGCCTTGAAAGACGAACTGTGGAAGAAGTATAAGTTTGGTGAGATGTTCAAAGTCACCGACAACACTACGCAAGCACCCGCTGAACGAAACCCGTACTATGAGCCGAAGGAAGGTGATTATCCTCTTCCCGGAATTGATGGTATCAAAGCGCAGCTAAGTAGAGGTGCTATGTATTGCGTATGTGATCTGGCCATGTCAGTATACAGCGGTGCGGCAGCTCAGGCGATGGGGCTAGATGCCGAAGAAGTAAAGAAGGAGTGGGTCGCTGGCGTACTGCCCGAGGTTCAGGTTGTACCCTCCGGAGTTTGGGCCTTAGGCCGCGCTCAGCAACGCGATTGTGCTTATATCTACGCCGGTGGATAGCACCCAGTTACCAAGCATCCCGCAATGGGTGGGATGCTTGGTTATTATAAATATTTACCCTAATCTATAAAAGTATGCGAGGGCACCATGAAGCGACGCCAAATAGATAAATCCTAAGTATTTAAGTTATGCTCGAGAAATCATTTATCCGGCACGTAAGAAGATTAATAAACCTAGTGTGGGTTTTGTTAGGATGCGTAGTAGGATCGACCGCACTGTTCGTTGGCAATGCATTGGAACTAATCTCATTAGAGCCTACTAAGCAGCCCTTGATCGCTTCCACCAATATTTCGACTACTAATCACTCAAATGAGACTGTGTGGCAAGCACCGGATACGGCTTCAATACCAAGTACTGCACAAGGTAACAAGATTCGATACGGCCGTGAGCTGATTGCGCATACCTCGAAGTATCTGGGGCCTAAAGGCAAAGTGCGGAAAATCAGTAATGGTCTGAACTGTCAAAATTGCCACTTGAAGGCCGGTACGGTTCCATTCGGGAATAACTACGCTCGGGTAGCTTCGGTCTATCCTAAACTGCGCAATCGCTCCGGGATAATGGAAGGGTTTGAAAAGCGGGTCAACGATTGTATTGAGCGCAGCCTCAACGGACAGAAACTTGATCCTGATAGCCGGGAGATGCAAGCCATGGTGGCATACCTTAAATGGGTAGGAAAGGACGTTAGGAAAGGTGAATCTTTACCTGGTTTTGGATTAGTAACTGTTGAACCATTGGATCGTCCCGCTGACCCCGAGCGAGGAGAATTAGTGTACGCGCAATATTGTGCCCGTTGTCACGGAGATGAAGGGGAAGGCCGACTGGCTAAAAGCGGCCTGGAGTGGACTTACCCCCCACTCTACGGTAAAGATAGCTACAACAATGGAGCGGGGTTATACCGGCTTTCAAAATTTGCATCCTACGTGAAAGCAAACATGCCCTACGGAGTTACTTTCGAAAACCCATTTCTGACCGATGAGGAGGCCTGGGACGTTGCCGCCTTTGTAAATTCAATGCCACGACCTGCCAAAGATTTATCAGGAGACTGGCCCGATATTACAAAGAAACCGATAGATCATCCGTTCGGGCCATATGCCGACAACTTTTCTGAGAAACAACATAAGTACGGGCCCTTTTCACCAATACTAGCCGCTACTAAATAATGGAAGTGCTAGGATATATAGCGTTGTTTGTTGTTGGATTGGTGTTAGGAACTTTAGGGGGAGGAGGATCTATCTTATCAGTCCCCATCTTGGTTTATCTGTTCTCGGTTGACACTGTGATGGCCTCAGCCTATTCGCTGTTTATTGTTGGCACTACCAGCTTAGTAGGCACCTGGCTGAAGCACAATGCCCAGCTGGTAAACCTGCGAACTGGAGTCATTTTTGGCGTACCCTCTTTACTCAGCATCTTCTGTACCCGCAGATGGTTCGTTCCGGCTTTACCAGATGTTATCTTTCAAACGGAAAGTCTTCTACTCACCAAACGAGCGCTTATTTTGGGGGTGTTCGCAATCCTGATGATACTCGCTTCGGTAGCCATTATTAGGAAAAAAGATAGATCTCATCTGGTTGGTGAGCAGCATCCCTCAGCTTTATTAATATTGGTAGGGCTTTTTACCGGTTTTCTGACTGGGCTAGTAGGTGCCGGAGGCGGTTTTCTGATTATCCCAGCATTGGTCTATTTTACCGATATACCCTTCAAATCAGCAGTTGGCACCACCCTTCTCATCATTACGGTCAACTCACTGATGGGCTTCATGGGCGATGTTATGAATTACGCTATCAACTGGCACTTTCTCCTGTCCATCACTTCCTTGGCCATTGTTGGCATTATCGTAGGCACCAGATCATTGGTAAGTCTGCCTACCAATATCCTTCAGAAGGCATTCGGCTGGTTCGTGATGTGCATGGGAACCTGGATTCTGTTTCGTGAGATCTTCTACTAGAAACTAGGTCGTTTAATCCTTTCATCTGAAGAGTAGTCTGGAGTAATTGAAGTAATGCGCACGAATTTTTTGTCACGCAATTTCCTCAAACGCCTGCGCAAAAATATCCATATCCTCCTTGGTGCCAATGCTCACGCGGCAGTGGTGCTGATCGCGGTAGTGCACGCGTTTTAAGCCTACACCCCGCTCCATCATTTCGGCCACAAAGCGGTCACCATCCATCTGAATGGGAAACAACACAAAGTTGGTATCGGACGGAACATAGTCGTAGCCCTTTGCTTCCAGGGTTTTATACAACTGGGCTTTGGATTGGGCATTCATCCGGCGGCTGTAATCCATAAACTCCGCGTCCTTCAGCGTGGCTAGTGCTCCCAGAATCGCCGGACGGCTCATACCGTTGCCGTCGGTGCCGTACTTTTTTAGCTGGGTGATAAGTTCCGGCGGGGCCACTCCGTAGCCCACCCGCATGCCCGCCATCGCGTGTACTTTGGAAAAAGTTCGGGCAATGATTACTGGATACCCTTCCTGCACCAGATCAATCATCGAGTGCGCCGCCGCATCTTCTTGATAGTCAATGTAAGCCTCATCGATGAAAACCGGCTTGCGTCGGGAAGCACGCCGACAAAACTCCCGCAGCTGATCAGAGTCCGTGATGCGCCCCGTTGGGTTATTCGGATTACAAATATAGATCAGGCTGGTGTCGGCGGTGATCTTGTCCAGCATCTGATCAAAGTCATAGTCGTAGTCTTCGGTGAGGGGCACCGTGACCAACCCTGCCTGATAGTCGGTACACGCCCGGCGAATCAGCGACATATAGGTGAGGTCGGCCGCCAGCAGAGACTTACCGGGTGTCCCGAAGTGTTGGGCGGCGGCCATCAGCACTTCGGTGGAGCCCGCCCCGAGGATCAGGTGGTCTTCGGTTACATCCCACTGCTCGGCCAGCGTTTTCTTGAATTCGTCCTTGCCCAGTTTGGGGTACATCCAACTGTCCTGAATAGCTTCCTTCATCACCTGCTGCGCCTCCGGCGACGGGCCAAAGGGGTTTTCGTTGGAAGTGAGTCGCGCCTTCATCTTCGTGAAATCCCAGGGCGAGGCTCCGGGAGGCGGAGGCACCGCGGCCGGACGATCAGCGGTGAACGCCTCAAAAGGATTGTGAATAGCCGCTAATCCGGTAAGAAGGGCGGTGGATTTTAGCCAGTGGCGGCGCGATTGGATGGGAGCCATATTACACATCTTTAGTTTTGTTCCTACGGCAATTAACGTAATAAAATTTTGAAATTAAACGAATATTAAAATAATGCAATTGGTTATGCTATGTCGTCCACATCCTTTACGATGGTGACCAGCAGCTCCGGCTATAATCACCGACACGCCGCCCAGCAGGGTCGAAGCGATGAGCTGGAGTATGACAATGAAAAAATTGAAGATGCCTGTATGGATACCTGTCTTGGTCGGGGCAGCGAACCGGGAAAAGATGATCGCTGGACGCAGCTGGTAAAATCTACCGACAACTGGCAGGCGGTTGCCGCCTTGGGTGTTTCCGAAGGAACTCATGGAGCGATTCCAGACCCGCAGCAACTCAGGGGGCGTTATCTCGAACGACGGACGATTGCTCATTACCGGACCCGATGCCCCCGAAGTCTGTGTGATGGCGTTCCCCGACCGGGGGTACACCCTGCGCTAGAGGAGCATATTGCCCGTAGGCTCTTTCGGACAGGGCATCGCTTATGAGGAAGAGGGCAATCGGGTGCATATCTATGGCATCGTCCGGGACAACATTCAGGTGATCGTTACTGAACTTTCTTGATAAATCGCTTTCCAACAGAAAGCTGAGCTATCCCCAGGAAATTGTTGTGATGTAGAGGCAAACGAATGGTTACGATAAGTGGTTGAGAAAGTACTATCCTAAAAGACCACCTCTATGAAACCACCTTTTCGTATCCTTTCCATTGATGGCGGCGGCACCCGTGGAGTGATTCCCGCTACCCTGCTCGAGTCGCTGCAACAAACCACGGGTCAGCACCCCACCGACCTATTCGACCTACTGGCAGGCACCTCCACCGGGGGGATCATTTGTATCGGACTGGCCTACGGACTAGAACCCGCCCAGTTGGTTGATTTGTACCTAAACCAGTCCGGCAAGGTGTTCCACGATACCCGGCTGGATGATCTGCGCGATGGCTTTGGAAAAAACTTCGGAGCCGACTACTCGACCAAACCACTGCAAGAAGTGCTCTTCCAGCTCTTCGGCGACGCTACCCTGGGCGACGTTAACGAGCGGCTGCGGAAGAAGGGTGACAAATCGCTGATGGTGTGCACCTTTCACCTTAATCCTGAAGACGACGGGCAGCCGATCAACTTCCGCCCGGCCATTTACCACTCCAGCTTCATCCGCGACCGCGACGTGAAGCTCGTCGATCTGGCGCTGCGCACCTCAGCGGGCCCTACCTACTTTCCGATCTATCAGAACCACATCGACGGCGGCGTGTCGATCAATCACCCCGCGATGGCGGCGGTTGCTTTTGCCGTTAACACCAATACTTCCGAAAAGCCCGAGTACCGCTACATGGAGGGCGCTAACAAGGGACTAGGTAAGCGTTTATCTGAGTTACAGGTCCTCTCACTGGGCACGGGCACCTCGAACCGCAACCGCATCTCAGCAGATACCATTCGCCGCCGTCGCCGGGGCGACTGGGGCAATCTGCAGTGGATCGAGTACCTGCCTGACCTACTGACCGAATCGAACGTACAAACCTCGGACTACTACGTGCAGCAGGTGCTCAAAACCAGCGGCACCGAGAACCAGTACCTGCGCGTACAACTGTCGTTCGATAGTCCGGAAGCGCCCCCCGCCATCCGGAAAGTGCTGGACCGGGGCAAAGTGCTCGGACTAGACGTGCGCGACGAAAAATTGCTAGAAGCCATGCACCAAATGGCCCAAAACCACTTCCGTGAGCATCAGGCAAAAATTCTATCCTTCTTGCAACTGAAAAAGCAGGCAGTATAGGCAGGTGAACCCGGCGACCCTACGCAAACGAATCTTACTCTGCCGAAGTAGTTGCTACGTCGTCTACGTCCTTCACAATGGTGACCAACAGCCCGGCAATGATCATCGACACGCCGCCCAGCATAATTACGTAAATGGCCTGGCTATCAAAAAATTCGTGGGCCACCCAGCCCAGCAGGGCCGAGGCGATAATCTGCGGAATCACGATGAAGAAATTAAAGATGCCCATGTAGATGCCCATCTTGGCGGGCGGTAACGAACCGGCCAGAATGGCGTAGGGCATGGTGAGCACGCTGGCCCAGGCCAACCCCAGCCCGATCATGGAGAAGATCAGTAACGTGGGGTCGCTGATGAAGTAGATGGAGAGTAGGCTTACTCCACCCACGCACAGCGCCAACGTATGCACTCCCTTCCGACTGATGCGCTTGGCCAGCACGGGCAGCAGAAACGCCAGCAGCGCCGAGCAGCCGTTATACACCGCGAACAAGATGCCTACCCAATCGGCTCCTTCGTTGTAGAGCGCCGAGGTGGGGTCGCTGGTGCCGTACACGTGCGCGGTGACGGCCGAGGTGGTGTAAATCCACACGCAAAACAGCGCCAGCCACGTAAAAAACTGCACCACCGCCAGTTGCAGCATGGTTTTAGGCATATTAAGGAAATCGATCCAAATCTGCTTCAATCCGGCATCAACCAGATCGGTGCCCTCTTCGCCGTTATAGCGGCGGAACTCATCGGGCGGATACTCGCGGGTGCGCAGCACCGACCACAGCACCGCGGCGAAAAAGACCGAACCGCCCAGGTAAAACGACCACTTCACCGAGTCAGGAATCTCTCCCGCGGCGGCGGTATTGCTCACCTCAAACCAGTTGGTGAGCACGTAAGGCAGAGCCGACGCCACCACCGCCCCCACCCCGATGAAGAACGTCTGCACGGCAAAGCCGGTGGTGCGCTGCGACGAGGGCAGCATGTCGGCTACCAGCGCCCGAAAGGGTTCCATCGACACGTTGATTGACGCGTCCAGAATCCAGAGCATCCCGGCGGCTACCCACAGCGCGGGCGAGTTGGGCATTACCAGCAGGGCCAGGCTGGCCAGAATGGCTCCGATGAGAAAGTACGGACGCCGTCGGCCCAGCGTCGGATGCCAGGTGCGGTCGCTGAAGTAGCCAATGAGCGGTTGCACCAGCAGGCCGGTGGTGGGAGCGGCCAGCCACAGAATCGGAATTTCGTCGGGCTGCGCACCCAGCGTTTCGAAGATGCGGCTGGCGTTAGCGTTCTGCAGGGCAAAGCCGAACTGGATACCCAGAAAGCCAAAGTTCATGTTCCAGATTTGCCAGAACCCCAGGCGGGGCTTCTCAATGGCAGCAGCGGTAGTGGTCGGAGTCATCGGTTAGTCGTTAGCGAGTACGTACGTGCCGTAGGGCGGTAGCGAGATGGTTTCGGCGGTTGGCTCACCCCCCGGACGAGTGCTAAACACCGCGCGGGAATAGGCTGAGCGGCCCGGCACGTCCAGAGTCTGGTCGGTGAGGTTGTGCAACACCAGCAGGGTGTCGCCCGCGTAGCTGCGGTAAAACGAACTCAGGCCCGGCGTTTGGTAGTCAGTGGTGTCGATCGCTCCGAAGGTGAGCACAGGCGAATCTTTACGAAAGGCAATCAGCTTGCGGTAATGATTATATAAGGAGTTTGGGTCGCTCATCTGCTTATCCAGCGGCGTTACGGTAGCCGGGGTGGTATACTCGGCCTCCATCCAGGTGGGGATGCCCGGGTCGTTGGCCCTCCACAGAAAGGGTTCGCGGATGTTCGGGTCAGGCTTTTGGCCCAGCATGCCGATCTCTTCGCCGTAGTAAATATAAGGAGCCCCCGGCAGCGTCATCAGCAGGCTAGCGGCTACCTTGCCTTTGCCGATGTCACCTCCCAGTTCGCTCATAATGCGGTTCTGGTCGTGGTTGGTCAGAAAGATGGCGTCGATAAAATCGGGACGCACGGATTGATAGAAGTCAAGGATTTTTTTGTGGGTTTGCACCAGTCCGGTGTCCACGCCCTGCTGCACGGTGCGGGTAATGGCGTAGCCCAGGTCGAAGTTGAACAGGGCGTGCAGTCCTTTCATGTAAGGGGCTACCGTTTCGGCGTCGGCCCACACCTCGCCTACCAGGTACACGTCGGGTTTGATGGCTTCCATCTCGGCCCGAAACTCCACCCACCAGGCGTGGTTGTCGGTAGGGCGGTCGTCGGGGAAGATGTGGCGGGCGGCATCCAGCCGAAACCCGTCGATGCCCACGTCTTCAAGCCAAAAGCGACCGATGTCGAAAATCTCCTGCTTCACTTTCGGGTTGTCGTAGTTCAGGTCGGGCATGCCACCAATGAAGTAGGCGTAGTACAGTTCGTCGTTGCCCTCGGCCTGGTGCCACTGCGTAATATTGTCCGAGTCGAGGCGGGTTTCTTCCTTTTCGATCTCATCCTTTATCTCGGCTTCGTCGGCCCACACGTAGTAATCGCGGTAGGGATTGTCTGGTCCTTTGGATGCCTCTATAAACCAGGGATGCTCACTAGAAGAGTGGTTTACCACCAGGTCGATCACAATCTTGATACCGTGCGCGTGGGCTTCCTGCGTAAAATTACGGAAGTCGTCCAGCGTACCGTAGTCCGGGTGCACGTCGCGGTAGTCAGTCACGTCGTACTTGTGGTAGGAGGGCGAAGGATGGATGGGCATCAGCCAGACGGCCTCAACGCCCAGGCTGTCCAGGTAGCCCAGCTTGGTGGTCATGCCGCTGATGTCGCCAATGCCGTCACCGTCGGAGTCGTAGAACGACTGTACAAAGATTTCATAGGTGACGGCGTTAGGCCAGGCGGTGGAATCGGATAAAGGAGGCGCAACCTCAGCAGACTGCTCTACGGAGGTACATCGGATAAAGAAACTGAAAGAAAGTAGCAGAGCAAACGAAAGGAAACGCGGCAGAGCAAACAAATAGCTTGGTTTGGTTAGGAGTAGCTTCATTATGTTGGTAAGACAAGATGTAATGAAGCGACCAATTTAGAAGGTTAGTGGCCAATCAAAAAACTTCTGTTGCTATTTCTAAACTAAGTTGTTATGATTACTTTAATTAATAAATTTTTTTGTTGTATTATTCCTGTAAAATATTTAAAAGCAGAACGAAACTTAGGTGACAGTTCAAACCACCGTATCCGATGTAGCGTAATCTACGATTCGCCTACCTTGGAGCTCAGTTAATAAAAAAATCAGTTACATTATGATTCTGCATCAAACCAAAGGAGGAGAAATCTCTTACGACGAAGCCAACCGAATCGTTACCGCTCGGTTCTTCGGTTTTATGAACAGCGATGGCTTCCGAGCCTTCATGCTGAAGGGGTTGGAAATCCTTCAGCAAAAGCTGGCCCAACACGACAATGTGATGTGGTTAGCCGATACCCGCGAGCACAAAGTGGTTCCGAAAAAAGACACCGACTGGGTCGCCGAAGCGTGGACTCCCAAGGCTCAAAAAAGTGGACTAACGCACATTGCCTTTATTCTTCCCTCGGATGTTTTCGCCCAGATGTCGATCGAAAACTACCAGGCAGTCACCGTCAAGTCAGTGAAGATTAAGAATTTTGGTAGTATAGAAAATGCCCGCCAGTGGTATCGCTCCGAAGTGTCTACTGATTCGGTAGCTAAATAACGAGCGAAGCAGACCCTTTAAGACGTGTAGATTATCCGCTTACCCTCGCAAGTATTTGCTGAGAATTGCGTAGTTTTAGGGCATCATCCTACTACCATAAAACTACCGTATGAGCAACCCTACCC
>JBASAY010000154.1:0-27576 GCA_049650865.1 Tunicatimonas sp. | reverse complement strand
CGGGTGTAAACTTGTTAACTGTAGTAGATTAGGGTGGTCTGTTGGGTTATTTTGGATAGTTTGCATACTAAAATAGCTCGCAAACCACCCTTTTTGTTCCCATAGTAAATTATCAGAATATCCTCTAGTAAAGTTGAATAATATTCCCCCCTGTTACCCAGAAGGGACCTTGTTGCATCGTGCGAGGGTAGTACGGCTGAGGAGATGTAGTCCCCCGGCCAATCAAGAGCGTATTTAAAATTTTAGCTCGCGGTTTCGCGCAAATAAGAAATTTTGTTTCGCTTGATTGCCTTTTCCATGTTTACTCGAACTAAAACATAATTCTTAATGCCAATCATAGCCACAGTGACGACACTGCTTAGCCGCAGGTGTCCGAGCTAATCTTTTGCAATTTGGACAGCGATTGAACTCAACATTTTCTGAATCTTCTTCCAAAATACGTTGAGCAACATTTCTTATAAACTCATCAATTCCACTATCCAGTAACTTCAACACTTCGTTGTCTTTTGTTAACCAACCCTTCCTAAAATAGATTGCTCTCCGAACTTCTACGGATTCTTCGTTCTGACTATGCTTCAGTTTGGTACTCGAGGAGTAGTGCTTCCACGCTAGTGCTTCCTCTTGGGTCATTGAGACACCAAAATAATGGAATACATAATTCGCTTCTTCGTCTGTCATTGTATTAGCAGAATTTGCCTTCTAATCAACCTACCCCTTCGTTACAAACTCGTCCAGGTTCATAATGGCACTAGCCACCACCGTCAGGGCGGCAAGCTCAGCGTTTTCTTCACCCACCAATTTGGGCACTTCCTCCGGGTTTTCGGCGTAGTAGCGCGTAGCTTCCTCGTGCAGCGCCAGCAGGGCATCCAGCTTTTCAGGACTGGTTTCCTGTAATAGGGCAAAGGCGTAAGCGGTTTTGATCTGCGCTGCCGGAGTTGCTCGCGAAGCAGTGAGTGAGTCTTCACCAGATAAGACCCGTTGGGCCAGGCCGCGGGCGGCTTCTACGTACACCGTATCGTTTAACATTACCAGTGCCTGCAAGGGGGTGTTGGTGTCAATGCGGCGCGTAACGCAGAACTCCCGGCTGGGCGTGTCGAACGACATCATCGAGGGGTACGGACTGGTGCGTCGCCAGTAGGTATAAAGTGCGCGACGATGGCTGTCTTCGCCCTCACTGGTTTCCCACTTCATATCGTTGTACACCGATTGCCACAGTCCGGCGGGCTGGGGCGGCATTACGCTGGGGCCGTACATCTTGTCGCTGAGTAAGCCACCCACCGCCAGCGCTTGGTCGCGCACCTGCTCGGCCGACAGCCGCACCCGCGGACCGCGGGCCAGCAGGCGGTTGTCGGGGTCTTGCTCCAGCAGTTCGGGTGATACCTGCGATCGTTGTTGATACGTGTTGGACATTACCAGTTGCTTAAGCAGTTTCTTGATGCTCCAATCATGCTCGTACATCAACTCCTGGGCCAGCCAGTCGAGCAGCTCGGGGTGCGACGGCCGGAAGCCCTGTGTGCCGAAGTCCTCGACCGTTTCTACGATGCCGGTGCCGAACAGCTTCGCCCAGAAGCGGTTCACCGCCACGCGGGCCGTCAGTGGGTTGTCTTTGCTCACCAGCCACTGCGCCATGCCCAAACGGTCGGGCGAAGCACCGGGGGCCATCGCGTTCCAAGCGTGGGGCACGCCGGGTTCCACTTCCTCACCGGGCACCAGCCAGTTGCCCCGCTCGAACACGTGGGTGGCCCGGCGGTAGTCGGCCGGTCGGTCGCTCATCACCGGAGTTTCAACGGTGCCCTCCGGGGCGTTCATCAGGTGGAACAATTGCTGGTTGGCCTGGGCGTAGGCCGGTTGGTCGGCACCGGGCAGGGGGGCATAGAACATCACCCACTCGATCAGGCATACGGACTTATCAGAGGGCCGCTGGTCCCGAAAGACCAGGAAGATATCGTAGGTTCCCTCAAGGGGCGTGATCGGCACCGAGATGGTTTCAAAATTCCAACCGCCCTTGTTCTGCTGTACCGCCCAGGTGCCTAGCAGTTTACCATCTACAGCGTCTCGCCGAATCTCCACCACTCCCCCGCTCCGGTCGGCGGCGTAGCTCACGTACATATGGTTGCGACCGCGCAGTGTCACGTCCGGAATCCGGGCGAAGCCGCCGTCGGCCACCCCCAAGAACTTACCGTCCTGCAACGAGCCGTTGGTGATCGAGTCGTAGGAGGCAGGGTGCCGCTTGGGTTCGCCTATCTTGGCCAACTGCACGAACGCGTCGGCCTGCGCCAGCTTATCGTCGTTCGAAGCGGTGTGCTTGATCACCCAGTTCTTCACCTCCTCGAGCTTGGCTTGGTCGGCTTCGGCAAAGGTCTTCAGCGTCGGCGACTCGCTGGGCACGTCGGCATCGGCCGAGTTGTTAAAAAAGGCCATAAATTGGTAGTACTCCTCGTGCCGGATAGGGTCGTAGGGATGACTGTGGCACTGCACGCACGCCATGGTGGTGGCCTGCCACGTGTCCCAGGTAGTATTCACCCGGTCGATGACCGCCGCCACCCGAAACTCCTCATCGTCGGTGCCGCCCTCGTCGTTGTTCATGGTGTTGCGGTGGAAGGCCGTAGCGATGCGCTGCTCATCGGTGGCGTTGGGCAGCAGGTCGCCCGCCAGTTGCTCTACCGTAAACTGGTCGAAGGGCTTGTCGTCGTTGAAGGCCCGGATCAACCAGTCGCGGTACTGCCAGATGGAGCGGTGACTATCTTTTTCGTAGCCTTTGGAGTCGGCGTAGCGCGCCAGGTCCATCCACATCGCGGCCCAGCGTTCGCCGTAGCGCGGTGAGGCCAGCAGGCGGTCCACCTGCTTTTCGTAAGCGTCCGGGCGGTCGTCCTGCACAAACGTCTGCGTTTCTTTCCAGGTGGGCGGCAAGCCGGTGAGGTCGAGCGACACCCGCCGCAGCAGCGTGGCCCGGGCGGCGGCGGGTGAGGGCGACAGTTGGTGTTCTTGCAAGGTGCGCAGCACGAAGCGATCGATGCCGGTAGGATTGCTCCAGACGGAATCGCTTACCTCGGGTACCGCCACCGGCTCGGGCTTCACGTAGGCCCAGTGGTCTTCCCACTTCGCGCCCTGCTCGATCCATTCGGTAAGCAGCGCGATCTCCTCCGGCGGCAGGGACTCGCTTTCGGGCGGCATGCGCTCCTCGGGGTCGGGATGGTTGATGCGGCGTAGCATCTCGCTGGCGGCCACGTCGCCGGGCACAATGGCGGGGTGGCCCGATTCGTTGGGACTCAGCGCCTCGGTGCGAAACAGCAGGCTGAAGCCCCCCGAGCGCTTCACGCCGCCGTGGCAGGTGATGCACTTTTTGTTAAGAATCGGCCGGATGTCGGCGTTAAAGTCGATCTTTTGTTCGTCCTGCTCGGCCAGCACGAAGTAGATTGCCCCGGCTAGCAGCAAGAGCAACGCGACAATTCCGTAGGGAGCAAAGCGACGCAGGGGAAGGCTCATTGGTATAGGTTGATTAAAAATAGTTGGGCCTAATTGTCATTGCCCTGGAGGTCGACGACATTCGGTCGGTTAAGGTACAAAATTTAAGCACATTTTGTAACCTATATTTGCTGGGGCTTCTGTTCCTTTTCATGTTTTGACAACTACATGCAAGCAGCGTAAACCTAAAAAATGGTACATCGCCCAACGCAAACGAAGATTGGCTGAATATCAAACAAAGTAGCGACTATTTTAACGCCGTCGTATAACTGCCGATAAGTCAGCTTCTATGAGTACCTTATTGCAATTTCTGAGCTTCCTAGCGCTGCTATCGCTCGGTCACTGTCAAGTTGTATCTGCTCAGCTAGTCGCTTACTATCCTTACCACTCTACTGATACACTCGCTCAGCATACCTTAGCCAGCCATCAACGTACGTTGATGAGGAATTTCTTTGGTCAGCCTGTGGGCGGAAGCAAGAAGTACCGTCGAGCTTACGCCGCCCTGGCAGACCAGGCGACCGAAGATATGTATCAAACGGTTCGTTACCGGAGCCTTCATGACACACTTATCGAACCCTACCTGCAAAGTGTCTTCAGCAAGCTACTGATGGCTAACCCCCACCTACCCCCTGTCCGGTTGGTGGTGGCACGTAGTCCGGTAGCCAACGCCTATGCTGCCGGAGGAGGTACTATTGTGTGTAACGTAGGGCTATTAGCCAAACTAGAGAACGAGAGTCAACTCGCATTCGTATTGAGCCACGAACTAGCGCATGCGTACTTTGATCACGTGCGTCGAGGACTTACCGAACATTTTGACACTTTCTATAGTGCGGCGTTCCAAAAGGAAATTAGAAAGATTAGCAGAGAGGAGTACAATACCCGATCTAAAGTAAGGTCGCTAATTCAGGAGAGTTCTTTAGAAGGCTTGTACCACAACCGTTTGTACGAACAGCAGGCCGACTCGATGGGCTACCAGCTAATGACAACCGCCGGCTTTTTAGGTAGCCAGGCGTATACAACCCTTCGGCTACTCGACCAAATCGATGTACCCACTTCAGACGCGGCGGCCGTTCCCCCTTGGTTTGCGTGCTCCGACACCCACCCTTTATGGATAGGCGACGCCGCCCCGGCTTCCTCCTCCATATTTATGGTACAGCGGGAAAAGCCAACCGCTTTTGAGCGAAGTGATACCCTTAAATCGCACCTCAATTGCCTAGCGAGAGCTACGTTCATACAAACAATCCTTGAGCATCCATACGACACTATGCGGGTGGAGGGCTCCCCTACCTTTAACCAGATACGCAGTGCCAGTCAGCTTGAAACGATTCACTGTTGGTTCAACCACCAGCGCTACGACCTGGCATTGTTTAAATCTTGGCAACAAGCTAACACCCCATTTTCGTCAAGCTATCTACAGGCAGTCACCCTGCTCAGTCTCTACAAACTCAAGTTGCATCTACAGAACCATACGTACGCTGACGTTGTAGCTGGTCCCGCTGATCATCACCCTGAGGGCATGAACCAACTTCTACGCGCGCTTCAGGCGCTCAACGTATCTGATTTTGCTCAACTAGCCCGTTGCGTTTATCAATCATCCTCCCCCCGTTCAGACGGCGAATACCCGTTAGCCGCTGAGTATGTGTTCTATAGGCTTACTGAACAGACGGCCGGGGCAGCCCAAGCAAAAGCAAAGTACCTAGCGTACCACCCGGACGGGGAGCTATCGCCCTTTTTCGAGTGACTTCAATTCATCATACTAAAAACTATTAATAACAATGTTAAACGTTACCACAAAATGAACTTACTGAACAAACTTCCCCTCGTTGCTCTACTCTGCCTATCATTGGCAGTTCATAGCCAGAAGATTACTTTTCAAGGTCTACAGAATTACCACCACAGTGCCTTAACACCTATTTACGAACAACACGAAGTGAAGGGGTACATGCTGTACTACATGGCTGATAGGGCCGACAGGAAAAATAATAACTATGTGGTCGAGGTACTAGACGAAAACCTAAACAAGGTAAAAAGCATCACAATAACGAAACCTAAGAAGAGCTACTTCTTGGTAAGAAATGCTTACAACGGCTCAGCTTTCTGCTTTTACTTCTATAACCATCGCGGAAAGAGCATGGAGTTAGAAACCTACGACCGGGGGCTTAACAAGTTGGCTACGCTGGAAGTAGAGACGTCTAAGTACGATCGGCTGATTATCCAGCAAGAATTTAAGAGTGGTAAGTTGGCCGACCAAAACACTACCGGTGGTTTAAACCTGTACGCAGTACCCGGAAAAGGATTTGTACGAATTGGGTACGTCGGGATGGGCAAAAGTTACCAGGTGATGATGTACGATGACCGGCTAAAACCAGTTTGGGCGTTTGCTCCTGAGAAAAGTAAGGATCACGAGTTGTTGGGCATCACTGAGGTAAATGAAGACTACGTGGTGGGCATGATTTTGCGCCGCCCCGGTTTATTTTCTACCAAGTTTGACTTTTCCGTGGCGGCCTTTGACATCAACACCGGCAAGAAAACAATAGACACTCCGGTTGAAACAAACAGCGGAGAACAGCTTGCACCCAATCTGATCAGTTATGATGCTCAGAAAAACAATTTCCTCATACTGGGCGAATTCTACAAGCCAGACGATAAACCTGCTGTCGATAAAAGCCTAGGCATGTTTATCAAAAGACTGTCGCTCGACGGGCAAGCACTCAGTACGACCACCTACCGGTGGGATAAAGACATCCGGGCTATGTTACCACCTGCGGCCCTTCAGAATGTGGAAGACAAGTACGTCAACTACGTACACCAGATTTTACAAGACGCTGAGGGAAATATGCACTTGGTAGCTGAGCAGTACAAAATTGCTGCTAGTGGAAAAGGAATTGCGATAAAGGCTTTGGGCGGTCAAGCAAGCGCCGTGAAGGGCAAAATAGGCGATATGCTAATCTACTCACTAGATCCTAGCGGGACTTTACAAAACATACGGCTTTACGAAAAGGGGGAGACTGACGTGAGCTTACCCCCCGGATCGGGTATCTACGGCGCGAGCATGCTAGGGCATCTCATCAAGGGTAGCAGCGGGTTTGACTATCAGTTTGCTCAAAGAGACAATCAGCAGACCAACTTTAATATTGCCTACATTGACTACAATGAAGAAGCGGAGAAAGCGACGCTGGTCGATGTTATTGTCGACGATACGCAACGTTTTAGTACCGATCGTATAGACATAACAAGCAGCAAGCACTCGAAGCTTCACGTTTATCCGGCAAAGATAGGCTATAACATGCTCGTTGAGTTTAACACCAAAGAAGAACGGTTAGACCTAAGGTTAGTGAAGCTTAACAAACTGCCACTATAGCTTTTCTTGGTCAGGATGCATTGCTAATCCGGCTTTACCCTAAAGCTTACTTTCGTAACTTTAGGTAAGCCGGATTTCTTTTTAGGAAGAGGCTTCGATGCAGCTTATCCTACGATAATCTGGTCTTCTGCAGTCCTCTGTTCACACTACTGACCGCTTCCGAACACCCACTGACCGGTTCCGAACACTTCAGAAGGGCAAAAAGTGCGCTGAGGCGCCGGAAACGTACTGGCACCGTCCTTGTGATTAGTTTGGCATAAGCGAAACAGCTATGAAAGGAACGCACCTTGGTGAATTTGAAGAACTGGTGCTGCTCACCGTGGGCATCTGCTACGACGATGCCTACGGACTAGGCATCACCGATGAGGTCGAGCAGCGCACCGGTCGGCGGGTCACCATCAGTTCGGTGCACAAAGCGCTGATGCGCCTAGAGCAAAAGGGCTTTCTGCGCTCACACATGGGAGGAGCTACCGAAACGCGGGGCGGACGAAAGAAGCGATTGTTTACGATCACCAATTCGGGTAAAGAGGCGCTGCTGGAGGCTCGGCAGATGCGGAACGCCCTATGGCAGGCGATCCCGAAAGTGGTGTGGGATATTGGCAGCATCTAAGTGGCGGAAGGACCACCATACCGCCCCACCCCACCCCGCCAAGCTATCCGCTTCCTGCGCGGGTACTGCCATCCGGATTTGCTGGATGAGGTAGAAGGTGATCTGTACGAACTGTTCCTGCGGCGAGTCAAAGCGCAGGGCCTTTGGAAAGCTAAGCTATTCTATTGCCTCAACGTACTCATGTTTCTGCATCCCGCTTATATCCGAAAACGAAAACAAACCCATATTCCTAATCCTACCGCTATGTTTAGCAACTACTTCAAAGTGAGCATCCGAAACCTACTACGATATAAGCTCTTCGGCTTCATCAACATCTTCGGTTTAGCCGCGGGTATGTCGATCTGTTTGCTGATCATTGCCATGCTGGCCGAGCAGCTGAGCTATGATGGATTTCATCAGAATAAGGACCGTATCTACCGGGTTACCACGCAACCGGGGCGTAGCAACTTAACGGCTACCAGCCCCGACCCGCTGGCGGAAGCGTTGGCCGCGTATCCGATGGTGGAGAAGACGACCCGCCTCCGGAGTGGGTTCGGCGGAGATGCCACGCACCAGCAAACCACCATTCCGCTCATTGGCTTCTTCGCCGATTCAACGTTTCTCACAATATTTGACTTTCCGCTGAAGTACGGCGATCCTACCCAAGCCCTCACGGCCCCGTTCTCGATAGTACTGTCGGAAGAGATTGCGGAAAAGCTGTTCGGCCGAGACAATCCGATAGGCCAACTCCTCTCGTTTACGCAGCGGGGCTTAGCCATTGCCGGGCGGGGCCTGGGTGCCCAAAAAGGGCAATCCTACGGTGATTTTGTGGTAACCGGAGTGCTGGAGAAAACCTCTCGGAAGTCCCATATACCGCAGGGGGCCTTCGTATCCTACACTACCCATCAATCGCTGATGCAGCGGGATACTACGGAGACGTGGTCGGCCATTTGGAATACCTACACCTACGCTTTGCTAAGCGAGGAAACCCGTCCCGAAGCCTTCTCTACCGCCCTTGGCCAGATCGCCCAACGAGCCTACGCCACCCTAGACGAAAAGAACCAATTTTCATCCCAAGCGCTTACCGAAATTACTCCGGCCCCGATGATGAATAATGAGATCAGCGTGCTGTTACCCGTACAGGCGTATTATTTTCTGGGAGTGCTGGCGTTGTTAGTCATGCTAACGGCGGGTTTCAATTATACCAACCTGTCCATTGCCCGTTCGTTGGCCCGCGCTCGAGAAGTTGGGGTGCGCAAAGTATCCGGCGCGTTTCGTTACCATTTGGTCGGGCAATTCGTGAGCGAATCCGTCATCATCGCACTACTAGCGCTGGGGCTCGCTATCCTGTTTTTTCAGTTACTAAAAACCGGCCTTGTCAATTTGTGGGCCAATCAATACCTCCGCTTCGACCTGCCGGAAAACCCAGCCCTGTACGGGTACTTTATCCTGTTTGGACTGCTCATCGGAGGACTAGCCGGTATCTATCCGGCCCTATACATGAGTCGCTACACCCCGCTGATGGTGCTCAAGAACTTCAGGATCATTCGTCCGGGCGGGCTGGGGATTCGTAAGGTGCTAATCACTGCCCAGTTTACTATCTCCTTGGTCTTCATCACAACCGCGCTGATTTTTTATCAACAACTCGATCAGTACCTTCATTTGGAGTACGGATTTTCACAGGAAAATATTCTCAACGTGGAGCTGCAAGGGCAGTCGTACGATCCGGTAGCTTATCAGCTGGGCCAGGTGGCCACGGTAGAAACAATTTCTGGGAGCTGGTTTGTGCCAGGTTCTGGCATCTCTATGGGCAAGAACGTGAAACGAGAAGCCGAGGACGAAGCCACTAACCTAAACTACATGGTAGTTACTTCCAACTACTTCGACAACCACCAAATCCCAATTATTGCCGGTCGCTCTTTCACCGCAAGAAATGCCGGGACAGAGGTAGTTGTCAACGAAAAAGCCATTCAGCAATTAGGTTTCGGCACTCCCCAGGAAGCAGTAAGTACTACTTTACTATTGCCCGATTCCGAAGTTGCTACGGAGGTTCTAATCGTGGGAGTCATCGAGGACTTTCAGGATGGTATGCCTACGGAAGAAGTGCGCCCAATGCTACTCTACTATGATTCAGCGAAAATCAACGTAGCGAACGTGCGCATTTTACCTACCGATGTGCGCACCACACTGGCTGACCTGCGAAAGCAATGGACCCAGGTTGATCCGCAACACCCCCTGGAAGCAAATTTTCTGGAAGATCAGCTCAACGCTTCCTTGCAGGCTTTCGTCGATATTCTCAAAGTGTTTGGCCTCCTCACGTTCCTGGCGGTTTCAGTGGCGTGCCTCGGACTGTTGGGGATGGTGGTATTTACCGCCGAAAGTAGGATCAAAGAAGTGGGTGTTCGCAAAGTACTGGGGGCCAACGCGGGGCAGTTAGTGTTTTTACTGTCCAAAGGGTTTTTGCGGCTATGGCTGGTGTCGGTAGCGATTGCCCTGCCGGTAGCTTACTTCGGCAACACCCTGTGGTTACAGAACTTCGCCAACCGAATCACCCTGGGACCGGGAATTTTTCTGAGCGGCGTAGTCATCATGTTAGGGTTAGGATTGCTCGTCGTTGTATCGCAAACCCTGAGAACCGCTGTACGGAACCCGGTAGATTCGCTACGCAATGAGTGACGAATATAAAAACCACGCATCACCACCCCGCCTCGCTACCCGCTTCCTGCGCGGGTACTGCCATCCGGACTTGCTGGATGAGGTGGAAGGAGACCTGCATGAATTATTCCGACGCTGAGTAGAAACACAGAGAAAATTTTTGGGGCAGACAATCCACTGCCGCGCAGCGCTTCGTAGGTAGGTGAGTATTTTTTAACCACATGTATCTCACAACCCCTATTATCATGAAAAAACCCCTATTTCTTTCGAACCTGACCAAAACCGCCGCCGTCTTTTTGATGGGCGGGGTCACCCTGCTCTCCACCGGTTGCGACGAAGATTATCTTCGAGAAATCTTTCAGGGCAACACCTCAGACGAGGAAACCGCCGACCTGCGTATTTTTGCTTCTACCAACACCGAGGGCAACTTTACGATCTTCGACGTTTCCGATCTTTCTGACGTAGACCGAATTACCGCTAGCACGGGTAGCATGGACGCCGACGGCATTTACTACCGCGAGGACAAAGACATCGTGTACCAGCTTTCGCGCACCCAAAACATGGTGAATGCCTACACCGACATTATGGATTTGGAGGGCGATGCTACCGTTACCCCCGCGTTTAGCAGCACCGCTGACTTCACCAACGGTCGAGAGATTGCCGTGGGTGGCAACCAACTGGTGGTGGCCGAAGACGTAGACAGCATGAACCAATTCGTCGTCTACAACATCGAGCAAGGAGCGCTAACCCTTGATCGTATCTACGACGTAGACATCGATCTGTGGGGAATACAGTTGGTGGGTAACACGCTCTACGCGGTGCAAGACCAATCCAATATGCTCGCCGTGTACTACGATTTTGGATCGAAGCCTGCCGGACACCTCGCCGCCGACCAGAAAGTGGCCATCGAGGGCTTGGTGCGTACCCACGGCCTGAGCTACGACGCTAAGAACGACATCATGGTGCTCACTGACATCGCCGATGCCATGAGCGATTCGGACGGAGCCTTCCACGTAATCGAGCACTTTACCCATAAGCTAAACGACGCGGGCGACGGCGGAACCATTGCCCTCAAGGATCAGATCCGCGTAGCGGGCGACAAGACTTACCTGGGCAACCCGGTAGACATTGCGTTCAGCGTTGCGGAGAAGAAAGTGTACGCAGCCGAACGAGCCAACGGTGGCGGTCGCCTACTGATCTTCGACTACCCTTCTGAAAGCGGCAACATGAAGCCGGTAGCCAAGCTCGACTACGCTGGAGCCTCTGCTGTCTACCTGGACGAAGCCGGATACTAATTTTTAAAGCCGGTCGTCCGGAAAAGTTGATCAAAGGGGGAAACGATACTACGGTTCGTTTTCCCCCTTTTTTTGTCCGATGAGAATTATTCCGTTGGTCCGATTTCTATATCGTCTTAAGTAAGCTGGTACGATAAACCGGTATAGGTCGTTTAGTCTACTAAACGGCCCCCGCCGCTTTGCTTACTAAACTAACCGGGCTATTCTCGGTTAATCCACCATGACGCGCGTCCGCACGCTTTTTCCCTGGCTCCTGGTTCTCATCCTTGGCTACCTGTTCTGGTCGCACCGCGATGCGATCCGACAGAATGAAGCCGACGAACTACCCGACATTCCCGCCTCCACTGTGCTGATTGAGCACATCGAGGCAATGGGCAAACTTGAGGTGGTGAAGTACCAGTTTCAGGAAATCACCGAGGTGAAGGAGCTAAGTCCCGAACTGCTCAACCTCATCAAGCTCGACGCCGACTCCAAAGCGGTACTGATCAGCCGGGGCGAGGCAGTGGGTTGCATCGACCTTACCCGAATGAGCGAGGACGACCTGCGCGTGGTGGGCGACTCGGTATACGTGAAGCTACCCCCGCCCGAACTCTGCTACCACAAGCTAGACGTGAACGGCACCAAGCTCTACTCGGTAGAAACCGGGCTGTTTGCCAACCGCGACCAGTTTATCTCCCGGGCTTATAAGCAAGCCGAGAGAAATATCGAGAAGGCAGCCCGCAACTCGGATATCTTGAGTCAATCGCGGTACCAGGCGCAGCTGATCCTGCGTCCTCTACTGGAAGAAGTATCCGGGAAGACCATCATTTTTACCGAACAGTTGCCCCCTACCCGCATCGGAGCCCCCCGGTAGTCGTAGTGCCTTAAGTACCTTTCCTTTCTGTTAAGAAAATTATCATTCCTCTCCTTTAGTACATTTGTACTATTTTTTGTACTTTGCGTAGATACATTATCTCTCAAACCACAAGTACCGCGCCTTTTTCGCGCAAACTCGCTGACAGTAGCTGCTAACGCCGCCGTCGGCGATGTAATTTTTGGCCTATTTGGCGAAAAAACTAACCGTGCTGTCTGTGGGAAAATGGATTTTTTACCTTTTTGGAATATGTGCCTTTAGCCATATTCTTCCTCCCCCCACCGCCTTTGGCCAAGCCGACGCAGGCGTAGTACCCAACCGAATTTTGGTCAAGGTAGAGGCTTCTCTTAAAGCGGAGCTAACCAATTACGCACCCACCCAGCACCCGCAGCTGTTTGGTAGCGACAATACCCCCGAAGATATCTTACAGTTCGCCCAGCTTAACCAACGCTACGGGGTGCGCACCATCCGGCGGGTGTTTCCGGCTTCCGACCACTTCGAGGCGGCCCACCGCCGGTTCGGACTGCACCGCTGGTACGAGGTGGCTTTTGCCGATACCCTGAGCACCGAGGTTCAGCAGGTGCTGGCCCAGTACCGGGCCCATCCGCTGGTTACGCTGGCCGAACCGGTGTACCTTCACTCCTTGCATTTCGCCCCCTCAGCCACGGGCGACACCGTTATCACCAACGACCCCCGCTTCGCCGAGCAGTGGCCCTACCGCAACACGGGGCAATCGGACGGTACCGCCGCGGCCGATATTCAGCTCACCGCTGCCTGGTCGGTGGCGCGCGGCGACGACCGGGTGGTAGTAGCCGTCATCGACGGCGGCATCGACACCGAGCATGAAGACCTACGTGCCGCCCTGTGGGTAAACGAAGCAGAACAAAACGGACTACCCGACATTGATGACGACGGCAACGGCTACGTCGACGACGTGCACGGCTACGGCTTCGGCGACCGGCGGGGGGCGGTGGCGTCCAGCAACCACGGTACCCACGTGGCGGGGGTGGTGGGAGCGGTGTCTGACAATGGGATAGGCGTGGCCGGAGTAGCCGGGGGCAGCGGCCAGGGCGACGGCGTGCGCCTAATGTCGTGCGCGGTGTTTGGGCAGGGCTCACAGGGCGGCTTCGCCGAAGCCTTTATCTACGCAGCCGACCACGGCGCGGTGATCGCCCAGAACAGCTGGGGCGGCGGCGACCAGAGCGTACTGCTTGAAGACGCCATTCGCTACTTTACCGAGCGAGCGGGCTATGATAACAGTGACGAGCACTTTGCGCAAAACCGGCAAATCGGGCCGATGGCGGGCGGGCTGGTAGTTTTTGCGGCGGGCAACGACCGCACTAAGGACGCTCAACAGGCTTACCCCGCTTCGCTGCCCAGCGTGCTCACCGTAGCGGCTACTGATCACGACGACCACCGGTCGGACTTTTCCAACTACGGTGCTTGGGTAGACTTGTCAGCCCCCGGTACCGACGTGCTGAGCACCTATCCGAATAATAGCTACCAAACTATATCAGGCACCTCAATGGCGTGTCCGCACGTGAGTGGGGTGGCGGCCCTGCTGGTGGCCCGCTACCAACAGCCCGGACTCACCCCCGACCACCTACGCACACTGATGCTGGCCGGGGCCGACCCCATCGACGACCGCAACCCGCGCTACCGGGGCATGCTGGGTAGGGGGCGCCTCAATGCCTATCGCTCTCTCACCCTTGACCAGGCGGAGGCGCCTGGTCCCGTTGCTGCCCTGACCGCCCAAACCCTGGCCTACAACCAGGTGCAACTGCGCTGGACTACCTCGGGAGCCGACGGCGACCGGGGAACGGCTGCCTACTACGAACTGCGGTACGCCACCTTCCCGATCACCTCCCAGAACTTTAATCAGGCTACCCCGGTGCCTACCCTGCGGGTTCCGCTGTCTTCCGGTACGCTAGATACGCTAACCGTTACCGGACTTAGCCCGACCACCATGTACTACTTCGCCCTGCGTACGCGCGACCTATTGGGTCAGGTATCCCCCCTGTCGGAGGTGGTGACGGCCACGACCCCCGCCCCGCCGGTAATGACGGTCCAACCTACCTCGCTATCGGTATCGCTAAACGTAGGGCAGGTGCGCCGCGATACCATAGTGGTTGGCAATACGGCGGGGCGTAGTCCACTCACGTTTAGCGCGACCACCGTACTGGCTGAGGCTTGGCTAAGCCTGACGCACCCTTCTGGAGTAATAGCGGCGGGCGAACAAGAGGCACTCATAATCACCACCGACGCCGGGCGATTGGCCGAGGGAATCTACCGGGATACGGTACTGATTAGCAGTAATGACCCCACTACTCCGCAGCGCCGCATTCCAGTACGGATAACCGTCGTCGGGGTTCCGCAGTTATCGGTGTCATCGTCTCACCTCCGGCTCGGGAATGTCTGGCTATCTACGCCCTGGGGGGTAGACCTTAACCTGCGCAACGTAGGCACGGGTACGCTACGCATTGATCAGGTGGAAGTAAGCGGTTCGGGCTTTACGGTAGCTCCTTCTTCGTTGACGCTGGCCCCCGGAACCCAGCGTACCCTTAGCGTCAGCTTTTCCCCCACCACGCTGGGCATTGCTGCGGGTACGCTCACCCTGTTCAGCAACGATGCCGATCAGCCTCGCCTAGACATTCCGCTAACCGCCCGGGTGATTCCGACTCCGCCCTTTACCCTCCCCCTAGAACCAATAATCCTTACCGTAACGCGGGGCGATACGCTGACCCGTCCGATCCAACTGCGTAGCCTGAGTACTGATACCCTTGCTTGGTCGCTAGCCGCGGAAAAGCTTCCGGCCGGTTGGCACCTTACCCCCACCGGCGGACAACTCGGCCCCGGCGACCGCACCGCGCTGCTTCTTACCATTGACGCCACCACGCTGGCGGCAGATACTTACCAGTCGGCGATTATCGTTCGTTCAGGAGGCGATACCAGTGCGGTGTCCGTTAGCCTTACCGTAGAGGAAGCAATTGCCCCGCTGGCCTTCGCCTATGATCTACCCGACCAGCGCTTGCTACTCACCGACACCGTTTATACCATAGACGTAGCCACTTATCTAGGAGAAGCCTCAAGGGGGGTGCAGTATACGGCGGTGAGTAGTGACACAGCCCGGCTGCAGGTAGCGCTCAATGGTAGCAGCCTAAAGCTGTACCCCCGACAAGTAGGCACTGCCATCGTAATGATAGTGGCGCAACACGATGCGGCATCAACCGATAGCACCTCCTTTCTGGCAACCATTGTACTTCCTAACCGCCCCCCCCAAGTGGCAGCCCCGCCGGACAGTCTGTTGCTGGTCGGACTAATCACCCGTTCGCTAATGCTATCCGGGTGGTTCACCGACCCAGATTACGATTCACTGACGTACGTTGCGGAGTCTTCAGATCCGTCGGTGGTGGAGGTACGCCTGCGGGGGGACACCCTGACGATAACATCACGACAGGTGGGCCAGGGTGCAGTGGTGGTGTACGCTACCGACCCGCAGGGCGCGCGGGCTACGCTCACCCTACCCGTGGAGGCAACGCCCATTACCGCAGTCCACGGTTCGCCAACTTCGGTGCTTTCGCTGCTAGGCTACCCCAACCCAGTAGCCGACTGGCTCACGATTAGGTACACCCTGGCGCGTACCGGCCCGGTGCGTCTGGTGTTGCTGGACAAGTACGGCCGGCCGCTTCGGGTGTGGAATGATTTGCCGGGCGTTGCTGGTTCGCACACCCTGTCCTACCAAACTGCTGGATTACCCGCGGGAGTCTACCTACTTCGTCTGTCTTTCTCAAGCGAAACAGTAGCCAGTAGGATTGTGGTACGGTAGCGGATCGCTACTACAGTATCAGTAATTGGATCCGAATACGTAACGCAGGCGGATACTTTACTAAGGCCGCTCGCCTGCGGGATAAGTTACGGCAGCTGCGAGCGCTATTGGAGGAGAAAAGTTAGTGAAGTAGAAAACTATTCTTCGCTGGCCGACAAACGGCTAATTGTTGCGTCGATGGCTGTGACCACGTAATTGATCTGGCCAAGCACTTCATCGTCCGTGAAGCGCAGCACAGTGAACCCTGCTTGTTGTAACATCTGGTCTTCGCGTTCGTCCCGGCGAATGGTTTCTTCCCACTGGTGCGTGATTCCATCTACCTCAATAACCAACTTAAGCGGCAGGCACAAAAAGTCAGCAATAAAGTAAAGCACTGGACGCTGGCGGCGAAACTGATAGCCTTGGCGCTGGCGCGCCCGTAGTCCGTACTTCCACAAGCAGGCTTCGGCCTTGGTCATCCGCTTGCGGAGCTTGTTTGCGTACGGCTGCAGCTTTTTGTTGTACCTGTAGAAGTTGGACTTGTCGGCTTTCATAGCTTGTTTTCACCACCACCCCCAGTTTGCCATGCGGCAAACTTCCCCCGCCAGCGGGGGATAAGTAGGGGCGTTCTTTACCCCCAACACATATCCCCCGCGGGCGGGGGACGAAGGGGGTGGTTTTACGCTATGCAAGGATTTTGCCACGGGCATCATCTGGTGCCCCGTATTCTGTTATGATACTACTTGCAACAGAGAAGAATTTGCTCGCAATTGGCGTCAACTGGCGTAGCCAAGCGGCTTATGAGCTAAATTCGAGCTTACTGTACGTGCCACAAAAAAACGTCGACAGTAAACTGCCGACGTTCGTACTGATTCAATCTGTGTACGTTTACCCCTTCGCCTCCACTTTCTCCGGCTCGTCTTGCAGCGCTTGCTTGTCTACCGTGAACTTGATGGCATCGGTGGCGGCTTTGGTGCGCAGGTAGTACATACCCGTTTTCAGGCCGTTTTTCCAGGCGTAGAAGTGCATGGAGGTGAGCTTGCCAAAGTTGGGGTCTTCCATGTGGATATTCAGACTCTGGCTTTGGCAGATGTAGGCTCCGCGTTCGGCGGCCATGTCGATAATCGTCTTCTGCGAAATCTCCCAGGTAGTTTTATACAGGTCCTTCAGGTGCTGCGGAATCTCCGAGATATTTTGGATAGAGCCGTTCTCCGAGATCAACCGGTTTTTCATGTTCTCGTTCCACAGGTTCATATCTACCAGGTCACGCAGCAGGTGCTTGTTGACCACGATAAACTCACCGGATAGCACCCGGCGGGTGTAGATGTTCGAGGTATAGGGCTCGAAGCACTCATTGTTTCCTAAGATCTGGGAAGTAGAGGCCGTGGGCATCGGGGCGAGCAGCAGTGAGTTGCGCACGCCGTGCTCCTGTACCTTCTCTTTCAAAACGTCCCAGTCCCAGCGTCCGCTGTCGGGAGTCACGCCCCACATATCAAACTGGAAAGTTCCTTCTGACACCGGTGACCCCTCGAAGGTTTCGTACGCTCCCTCTTGTTGCGCCAGCTCCATCGAAGTTTCCATCGCCGCGTAGTAGATCGTCTCAAAAATGTCTTTGTTCAGCCCGCGCGCTTCATCCGACTCGAACGGCATGCGCAGCATGATGAAGGCATCGGCCAGCCCCTGGATGCCGATACCAATCGGGCGGTGCCGCATGTTAGAGGTACGCGCTTCGGGCACCGGGTAGTAGTTCACGTCAATGACCTTGTTCAGGTTACGCGTCACTACCTTGGTGATTTCGTACAGCTTCTGGTGGTTGAAGCGCAGATTACCGTTCTCGTCTTCGGCAACAAACTTGGGCAGCGCGATGGATGCCAGATTACATACTGCTACCTCATCTTTGGAAGTATACTCCAGGATTTCGGTACAAAGATTAGACGACCGGATGGTGCCCAGGTTCTTCTGGTTCGATTTCTTATTAGCGGCATCCTTGTAGAGCATGTAGGGAGTGCCGGTTTCGGTCTGCGACTCCAGCACCTCGAACCACAGGTCTTGCGCGCGCACGGTGCGGCGGGCTTTACCTTCCCGCTCGTACTTCTCGTACAGCCGCTCAAAGTCGTCCCCGTAGGCGTCGTACAGGCCGGGACATTCGTTGGGGTCAAACAGCGACCACTGCTCGTTGGTCTCCACGCGTTTCATGAACAGATCAGGCACCCACAGAGCGTAGAACAGGTCGCGAGCGCGCAGTTCTTCTTTTCCGTGGTTCTTCTTGAGGTGCAAAAACTCAAAGACATCCGCGTGCCAGGGCTCCAGGTAGATCGCAAAGCTTCCCTTGCGTTTTCCTCCACCCTGATCCACGTAGCGGGCCGTCATATCGAAGTTACGCAACATCGGCACAATGCCGTTCGAAGTACCGTTGGTACCGCGAATGTAAGAGCCGGTAGCCCGCACGTTGTGAATGCTTAGCCCAATCCCTCCGGCCGACTGCGATATCTGGGCGCACTGCTTCAACGTGTCATAAATTCCGTCGATGCTGTCGTCCTGCATGGTGAGCAAAAAACAACTGCTCATCTGCGGCTTGGGGGTACCCGCGTTAAACAGCGTCGGGGTGGCGTGGGTGAACCACTTCTCCGACAGCAGGTTATAGGTTTCAATCGCGGCCTCTACATCTTCCTTGTGGATGCCCACCGCCACGCGCATCAGCATATGCTGGGGGCGTTCCACAATCTTGCCGTCGAGCTTAATGAGGTACGAGCGCTCCAGCGTTTTAAAGCCGAAGTAATCGTAACTGTAGTCGCGGCTGTAGATGATGGTGGAGTCTAACAGGGCCGCGTTTTTCTTGATCACAGCGTACACGTCCTTGGCAATCAGCGAGGCGTTTTCACCCGTGCGCGGGTCTACGTAGGTGTAAAGCCGCTTCATGGTGTTCGAGAACGACTTGCTCGTTACCTTGTGCAGGTTCGATATGGCAATCCGCGCCGCCAGCACGGCGTAGTCGGGATGGGTGACCGTAAGGGTGGCAGCAGTTTCAGCCGCCAGGTTGTCTAACTCTACGGTAGTAACTCCGTCGTAGATGCCTACAATTACCTTTTTGGCTACCTCCACCGAACTTACGTAGTTGGTGTCGAGTCCGTAGCACAGTTTTTCAATTCGAGCGGTGATTTTGTCGAACTTTACCGACTCTCGGCGACCATCGCGTTTGATTACTAGCATATTTCTTTCGGTTTTGTTGTGGCTACTGGGGGTATTCTTTTCTAAAAATTCGGTTTGTAATCGTTTCGGTTGCTGTTCACCAGTTTCATGTAAACCAACGCATGGTCTGTCGCCGCAAAGGTTTTTTCTATCTCGGCGGTCAGGAAGGGCATCAGTTCACCGTACTCGCCGTACACCTGCGTACTCAGCGGGTTCTCTTGCACGGTGAACTTTGAGGCCCGAAGCGCCTTGATGAACGCGGTAATTGGCCCGTCGAAGTCGTCTTGCAGGGGCGAAAGCGTTAGTTCTACGGATACTTGCACCGGCGCTAAAAGTCTTCGTTAAGCGAAAACTTAGGCACCTCTTGCTCGTTGGCACTATTCTTCACCCCAGCTTTCTGGTACTCACCCACGCGCTTCTCAAAGAAGTTGGTCTTACCCTGTAGCGAGATCATCTCCATAAAGTCGAACGGATTGCTGGAGTTGTACTCCTTGGCGCAGTTCAGTTCGCTCAGCAGGCGATCGGCCACAAACTCAATGTACTGCCGCATCAGTTCGGCGTTCATCCCGATGAGGCTCACGGGCAGGGCATCCGTCACAAACTCTTTTTCTATTTCTACTGCGTCGGTGATAATTTTCCGTACCGTATCCTCCGACAGTTGCTGCTTCACGTGTTCGTTGTAGAGGTGGCAGGCGAAATCGCAGTGCATGCCTTCGTCGCGTGAGATAAGCTCGTTCGAGAAGGTCAGCCCGGGCATCAGTCCGCGCTTCTTGAGCCAGAAGATAGAGCAGAAGCTACCGGAGAAGAATATTCCTTCCACAGCGGCGAAAGCCACTAGTCGCTCGGCAAACGAACCCTCGTCGATCCAGCGTAGGGCCCAGTCGGCCTTTTTCTTCACGCACTCCATGGTTTCAACCGCCCGAAACAGATGATCCCGCTGCTTATTATCTTTCACGTAGGTATCAATAAGCAACGAGTAGGTCTCCGAGTGAATGTTCTCCATAGCGATCTGAAAGCCGTAGAAGAACTTAGCCTCGGTGTACTGTACTTCATTCACGAAGTTTTCGGCCAAGTTCTCGTTCACGATACCGTCGCTAGCCGCAAAGAAGGCCAGCACGTGCGAGATAAAGTGCCGCTCGCCATCATTGAGTTCTCGCCAATCCTTCATGTCCTGGCTCAGATCAATCTCCTCGGCCGTCCAGAAACTGGCCTCCGACTTCTTGTACCACTGCCAGATGTCGGCGTGCTCGATGGGAAAGAGAACAAAACGATTCGGATTCTCTTGAAGGATGGGTTCTAATGCTTCGGTCTGACTACTCATAAGAAAGATTATTAGTTGTTTCGTGTATAATTGATAGCAAATAGATTTAGTTTCGGTGGTATCACCATTGCGCTAAAAACTATCCGGTGGTTGGCCTATTGGGGTTGTACAAATATGCCGATTTCGGGGAAAAACCAAAAAGCATTTCGCGCATTTTACCCCTTCATTTTCGTTGACTATCGAACGAATTTTACGCGTTCGGATTTACAAGAAATTGACCGGTAGCCAGTTACCGTCTTTCTCCTCATGCGTTTATTAAAGTAAATTTTTTATTTACACCCCTATATACTTAAAAAACGTATCGGTTCATAAAGTGTTCGGGAGAGTTTTAAAGGATTACCGAAGAAAGGCGGAATTGGACCAGCTAATACGTTTCTTACCGGGCACCAATTGTAATAAACGCGGCCCACGTTTGTCACAAAGAGAAAAACCCGTATATTTGCGCCTCAATTTTTACCAAGAAACTGCACCGAAGAATGGGGCAGTAGACCGACATTCTATAAATTAAGCATCCATGTACGCAATTGTTGAGATCGCCGGAAAGCAGTTTAAAGTCGCTCCCGACCAGCATATTTACGCCCCCCTGATGACTGGTGAGGCAGGATCTTCCGTAGAGTTTGATAACGTGCTGCTCACGGGCGATGGGGATAACATCGATGTAGGAGCTTCCGGCGTGCGCGTAGCCGCCACCGTGGTAGAACACGTAAAGGATGATAAAGTAATCATCTTTAAGAAGAAGCGCCGCAAGGGCTACCGCAAGAAGCAGGGCCACCGCCAGCAGTACACCAAGCTGATGATCGACGAAATTTTAGGGGATGGCCAGCAGGCTTCTCCGAAGAAAAAAGAAGCACCAAAGCCCGAACCTACCACTGCTGAGGCCCCGCCCCAAGAATCTTCATCCACCGAACCGGCGCACGTGCTACCCGCCAGCGACGAACTTACTCCCGCCCCGGTGGACGAGTCAGCCACCGACACTACTCCTGATTCCGCCACCGGTAATATCGAGCAGGACGACCTGCAGAAGATAAGCGGCGTCGGTCCCGTTTTTGCCGAAGAACTAAATCGGCTGGGCGTCTTTACCTACCAGCAGTTGGCTGACCTGAGCAGCGAAGAGATTGATCGCATCGACGAAGAAATTGTGGGAGCCGACCGCGGTATGATTGAGAACGAGTGGATTCCCCAGGCAAAAGAACTTATGAATAAGTAAAAGCCGCTTATTCAATTATTCATCACTTCAATTCTTGAAATTATGGCACATAAAAAAGGAGCCGGTAGCTCAAAAAACGGTAGAGATTCGGAAAGTAAACGGCTCGGCGTAAAGAAATTCGGCGGACAAGCCGTGATCGCGGGTAACATCATCGTGCGCCAGCGCGGCACCCGACACCATCCCGGCATTAATGTCGGTCTCGGCAAAGACCATACGCTGTTTGCCCTCTCCGACGGTACCGTTGTCTTCAAAAAAGGGCGGCAGAATCGCTCGTACGTACACGTGGAGGCCCAGACGGCCGATGCAGCGTCGGCGTAAGCCTTTCGTTTAGCACCAATCCAGCTACTGCCAGATGCGCCCCGCGTGTCTGGCTTTTTTTGTTTCCAACCAAAACCCTGGCCCAATCTTACGGTGTACCAAAGCTTCGGCTTTCACCCGGTTATTCGTTCGCTCAGCCCGTAGCTTTACCCGCTAAAACGAATAGCTCATGCACCGAAGATACTACCTGGTTCTGCTGGCCCTCTTCCTTCTGGCCGCTACCACCTTACCAGCCCAGTCTCCTGCTTCTGATAGCCTCCGGCAGCTGGCCGAAAAGAAACTGGCTGCGCAGGACTGGTCGGGCGCGAAAATGGCCTTCACGCAGCATATTGTGGCCCATCCGCAGGAAGCAGCGGGCTATCGCGGACGCGGGATCGCTAACTTCCACCAGGAAAAGTACGGGGCGGCGCTGGAAGACTTGAACAAAGCGATCGCCCTACGCGCCACCGACCAAACCGTGTTCTACTACCGAGGACGCGTATTCTACCAAAACCAACAGTACCGTGGTGCCATCGACGACCTTACCAAAGCCATTGAGCGGGGAAACGAAGAAGCGGAAGCGTATTACACCCGCGCCAATGCTTACTTTCAGACCCAGGAATATCCCAAAGCCATTGCCGACTACCAGCAGGCGGTGCAGCGGGGCAAAGACGATGAGATTGTTTACAACAACCGAGGAAAGGCCCTTTTCTACCAAAAGAAGTACGCCGAGGCAGTAGCGGACTTCAGCGAGGCGATTCAGCGGAAGGAGAGCTACGCCAAAGCCTGGGGCAACCGGGCGGCGGCACACTACGAGCTTGAGCAGTGGCCCGAGACAGTACAGGACTACACCAAGGCCCTGGCCCTAGATAGTGAGGCGCCGGAAGCCCACCTCCGCGTAGCGCGAGCCCACTACGCTCTTCAGCAGTACGACGAAGCCATCGCCGCTTACGACCGAGCCGAGCAGCAGGTATCCATTGATGATGAGGGGTATCTGAGCCGTGGCTACGCGCACTACGAAACCCAGCATCTGGCCAAGGCCATTCGCGACTTGGAGCGTGCCAAAGCGGGCAAGGTGTCGCCGGACCAGCGCTTCTACGAGACGCTCGGACGTGCCTACCACCAAGAAGAAAATACTGAGCAGGCCCTGGCTAACCTAGAGCAGGCCGTAGCCCAGGGCACCGACGACCCATCGGTGTGGGCGATGTTGGGAGAAGGTCACTTTGCTACCAAGAATTACCAGAAGGCGGTAGCCGCCCTCAACAAAGCGGAACCTACTGCCGAGACGCACCGAAAGCTGGCTACGGCCTACCTGGAGCTGGAGCAGTCCGAAGCGGCCCTGCCGCACATCGAGCAGGCTGTAGCAGCGGGAGTAGCCGATGCACCCTTGTACTTCTACCGCGGCTTACTGCGCCTCAAGAAGCAGCAGTATCCAGATGCCCTTGCTGACTTTGAGTCGGCAGCCGAGCGAGGAAAGAAGGACCCCGCCCTGTACGCCGCCCGGGGCGTCACCAAATTTCACCTTGACCAGTACGCCTCCGCCCTGAAAGACCTGGACCAAGCGGCAGACTCAGGCGAGCCAGGCGAGATGGTACGCTACTGCCGGGGTAACGCCCGGGCCGAACTAGGGCAGTACAAAAAGGCTATTCCCGACCTGACCGCTGCCGCCCAGCAGGGAAAGGGTGACGTCCGCACCTACCGCAACCTGGCTGCCGCCCACTTCTTCTTGAAAGACTACGCCGCTACGGTATCCGCCCTAGACCAAGCCATTGCTCTAGGAGCGAACGAAACCGAAGATTATCTGCTGCGGGGCAAAGCGAAGTACCAGCAGCAGGAGAAAACCGCCATCGACGATCTGAACAAAGCCATCTCACTCGGAGCGCAAGACACCACCGCGCGCCTCTACCGCGCCGCGCTGCGCCAATCGTACGGTGAAACCGCCCCCGCCCTGGCCGACCTGGATCAGGCCATTGCCCTGGGAGCGCGGGGAGCTGAGGTTTACTTTCAGCGGGGCCAGATTAAAAGCAACATGGGCGACCCGGCCGGAGCCGTACTTGATCTGGATGAAGCGTTGCGTAAGAACTCAAAACTGACGGACGCCTACTTGGCACGGGGGGTAGCTCACTACCAACAGAAAGACTACCCCAAAGCCATTAGCGACCTGACCCGCGCCAGTGAGTTGGGCATCAGCACGGCCAAACTGTACAAACTGCTAGGCTACGCTTTGTTTGCCACCGAGCAGTATCCTCGCGCCGAGCAGAAGCTGTCCGAGGCGATTCGCATGGGGGTGGATGAGGCAAAGGCTTTCCATTACCGCGGCACCATTCGCTACCAAAACCAAGACTACCAGGCGGCCCGGTCGGACCTTGACCAAGCGTTTGCCCAGGGGTTGACTGATCCGGAAGCCTACGTGATGAGCGGCATCGCCAGCGCTCAGCTCAACGACCCCGGCCGAGCGGTGACCGACTTGACCAAAGCAGTAGACGGAGGCGTAGACAACGCTGAGGTGCGTTTCTACCGCGGCAACGCCTACTACGAGCAGAAAGACTATCCGGCGGCAGTAACCGATCTGACGCAAGCTACCCAACAGGGGCGCACCGATCTTACGGCGTTCTATCACCTGGGCAACGCTCACTTTCTAACGGATGATCCTACGGCTGCGGTAGCCGCCTACGATCAAGCCCTGGCCCACGGCGGCGACACCGACTCAGAGCGGGCCCACCTGATCTACAACAACCGAGGCAAGGCGAAATTCCTACTTCAGGATGCCCCCGCTGCCATTATTGATTACGACCAAGCCCTAAAAAAGCAGCCTGACTACGGCAAAGCTTTGCTTAACCGAGGCATCGCCCGGTTTGAAACGAACGACTACGCCGGGGTGATCAGCGACTTGGAGCGAGCCCGCGAACTGGATGCTACGGAAGCCAAGGTACCGCACTACGTAGGCATTGCCTACTACGAGACGGGGGCCTATCCTACCGCGGTGGAAGTGCTGACCCAAGCCATCGACCAGCGCGTGGCCGACGCCCGGACCTACCTGAGCCGCGGCGTTGCTCACTACCGGTTAGCAGGAGAAGAGGCTGATGGTTCAAACCAGGCCCGTTACCCTCGGGTAGTAGCCGACCTAACGGAAGCGCAGAAGCTGGGGCTGGAGACTTCGGACGTGTTTGCGTACCGGGGCACCGCCCAGTTTCACCTTCAGGATTATGCGACTACCATTCAGGACCTGAAGCAAGCGGTGGAGTTGGGAGCGGACAGCGCCGCCACGCACTACCGCGTGGGGTTTGCGCACTACGAGCGGGGCGACTTTCCCGAAGCCCTCGGCGCTCTTAACACGAGCCTGAGTCAGGACGAAAGCTACACATCCGCCTACGCGGCCCGGGGAAACACTCGATTTCGCCTGAAAGACTATCCGGCCGCCCTGTCGGATTATAACCGGGCGATGAAACTGGGCTGGAGCGATGCGGTGACTTATAATAACCGGGGCAAAACCAAATTTATGCTTGAGCGATACGAGCAGGCGATAGAGGACTACAACCGAGCGATAGAGCTCGACGCGGAGTACTGGCGGGCTTATGAGAACCGGGGCGTCGCTCACTTTCGCCTTGAGCAGTACGAACCGGCCAAAGACGACCTGCGGACGTTCGAAAAGGCCAGCGAAGAAGTAGGCGTTACCATTCTGCACTACCTGGCTGACGCCTACTACTCCCTGGAAAATTACCCCATCGCCATCAGCTACTACGACCAAGCCATCAGTGAAGGACTAGAAGAGACGGATGCCTTTCGTCGGCGGGGACTAGCGCACCTGAAACGAGAGTCGTACCACGAAGCGGTGCAGGACCTTACGCAGGCCATCGCCCGCGACAAAAGCGACGTACAACTCTACGTAGACCGGGCTACGGCCTACACCTTCTTGAATCGGTACCGCGAAGCGCTGGCCGACTTCAACCAGGCGGCGCAGCTAGACCCTGCGCGGGAAGAGGTTTACTTTAACCGGGCTTACCTTAAGGAAGTGCTGGAAGACTACGCCGGGGCGGTGGCTGACTATACCAAGGTTATTGAGCTTCAGCCGCGCGATGCCGAAGCCTACTACAGCCGGGGTAACCTCAAGGTGCAGCTCGAGGATGCCGCCGGGGCGCTGTTGGACTTTAACCGCGCCATTGAGCTCAACGATCAGAACGCCGAATTCTACCGGGGCCGGGCCATGACGCACTACCAACTCGGCGACCAGCAGGCCTGCACCGATTGGCAGCAGGCGAGCACCCTCGGCGACGGCCGCGCCGACTTCTTCATTAAGAAGTACTGCGCAAAGTAACCAAACCGCCACTACGAGGCAGAAACCTGCCTCATAAAATATCCGGAAGTCAGCCCGCAACACCGGACTATATGAAGAATCGGATGCGCCCCCGGCCGAAGTAGTCTCAGTAACGAATGACGGAGACTGCTTCGGCGAGTTCAACCTTATTGCTATCACTCCCTATTGGACCGTTTCTATTTTCAAATCATACGGCTCCGCTGAAGTCTCATTGTTCTCAACCTTGATATAGTACTCGCCCGGCACAAAGGTGTACTCCCGAGAAATCGTTTTTTGCCTATTTCCGAAATTATTGCCATCAAAACGTCCGATTATTGACCCTGAGTTATCGTTAGGCTGATTGTACAACTGCAGGAACGTGTAAGAATCAGTGTTTAATGCTGTGACTGAGATGCGCAGCGTAGTGGTATCCTGAACCGTGAACTTATAGTAATCCACATCAATCTCATATTGATATCCTCTTAGATTCCGAGGGTAGATACGTCCTTCCTTAACTCCCTGATCGATGATTTCAGTTACATCTGTAGCCTGCGCAAAGGTGTTGTTAATTTCGTCTTCCTCGTACTCTAAGGTGAGCGTAAACTTATAAGGGTTACGACTCTGCTCACCAACACGTTGCCAGTCATTAGTCCACGAATTGAACCGTAGGTAGTGGGTTCCGGCCGATAGGGGACCAGCCACTACATCGAGCGTTTCCCCCCCTTCCACCTCCGTATAATCAACCAGAATGTTGTCATTGGCATTCTCGAATACGTTAACGTATATCTGATCAATGTCCGACGGAGTCTGTAGTTTTACTGTTACTATTCCAACACTGTCCATCTCAAAAGCAAACCAATCATTATCGGAGCCGGTACGAATGTAGGCTTCGTATTCTTGACCGGGAACCAATGGTTCGTTAGCATCAGCGAGCGCCGGGGTATCGTTGCACTCGTACTCGTCGCTCGTATCTAAGTTGTAGGTCACGGTGAATGGTTCTGAACTGGTTCTACCTGAAGACTCCCGGATGCGGAGGTAGTACGTGCCGTTGGCAGTGGCTGAATAGCTTAGAGAGATAGACTCGCCCTCACTGCCGTTCGCACTAACAACAGCATTTCTGGTGGTGATTGAGAAAGTATGATGGATCAAACGAAGCCAAAGTTGATATAAAAGAAAGCTAATTCAAAAGCGACAATATGGTTTTCCATCTTCTTTGAGAAGTTACACGAACGACGAAAGGCTCTT
>JBASAY010000153.1:0-37109 GCA_049650865.1 Tunicatimonas sp. | reverse complement strand
AGCCGTACCCAAGTTGCTTAGATAGTAAATCGTGACCCCCGCCAGCACGCAGGTAAGTAGTAAGATGAACAAAAACCCTGATACGATCTGCGCCTTAATCCTCATGGACTTGTAATACCGGTAGAAGCTAAAGAGATAAATTTTTTTCTTCACGGTATGCGTCGCAATTATTGGTCAAACAGCAAATTAGTAATGAAATCGGCCGGATTCTCTCATAGTTGTCTGTCAATGTGATAAGCACTTATCACATTGACAGTCCAGTTAAAGACTTTTATGGTCATCAGGTGCTAATCTTGTACTCCTTTAGCTTACGATACAGGGTGGCGAGTCCGATATCCAGGCGCTTGGCCGCTTCAGACTTGTTGCCGTTTACCATTCCCAGTACTCGCAAGATATGACTCTGTTCCACCGATTTTAAGTCCACCGTACCCTTGCTTGCCAAGGGCACCTCGGCAGTAAGGGACGCCCCGGCCAATGCTGCCGCCGGAACTCCTACTTCGGCCATTGCCGTCTCCTGAAGGGTGGGGGCCGGGGCAGAACGACCGTTTAGAATCTCTCGTGGTAGGGTGTCTACGGTCAGCTCATTGCGGTCGGCTAATATGACCGCCCGCTCTACCACATTCTTAAGCTCACGCACGTTGCCCGGCCAGTCGTACTTTTTGAGTTGCGCGATAAAGTCAGGGTCTATCCGTTCTATTTCCTTGTGCGTGCGCTCTACGTTTTCTTTGATCAGGTGCATCACCAGCAGATCAATATCGTCCTTACGATCGCGCAAGGGGGGAAGGTCGATGGTAAAAGCACTCAGCCGATAGTACAGGTCGCGGCGAAACGACTCGTTGTCTTCGTTAACCAGATCGCGGTTGGTAGCGGCAATTACCCGAATATCGACCGGGATGGGTTGCGTGTCGCCCACGCGATTAAAGGTCTTTGTCTCCAGCACGCGCAGCAGCTTCGCCTGAAGCTCAGGACTCATCTCGCCCAGTTCGTCTAGCAGAATAGTACCCCGGTCAGCTACCTCAAAGTAGCCTTTTTTATCGGTAACCGCTCCGGTGAACGCTCCTTTCTTATGGCCGAACAGCTCAGATTCCTGTAGATCCTTCGGGATGGCCGCACAGTTGATAGGAATAAAGGGCCCCTTGCGGCGGCGGCTCGCCAGGTGAATAGCCTCCGAAAGCAACTCCTTGCCGGTGCCGGTTTCGCCCAGCAGCAGCACGGTGGTATCGGTAACCGCCACTTTCTTGGCCAGCTCGATGGTTTGGTGCACCGCCCGCGACTTGCCGATAATTTTGCCGAAGCTCGACTTGGCATCCAGGCGAAACTCCATTTCGTGTACCTGATGGTTGAGCAGTGCCTTTTCCATAGCCTTGCGTACCACAATAGGGAGACGGTCGTCGCCGTCGCCCTTGGTGAGGTAGTCGAAGGCGCCCAATTTCATAGCGCGCACGCCGTCCTTCACGTTGCCAAAGGCAGTGAGCACAATCACTTCGGCGAGCGGAAATTCATTTCTTACGTACTTGGTAAACTCGATGCCGTTCGAGTCGGGAAGCATCACGTCGGTGAGCACCAGCGGAATGCGTTCGCGACGCAGAATTTCTTTACCGGAGGCCACGTCGCCCGCCTCGTATACCTTATGCCCTTCTAAACTCAGTATTTTAGATAAAAGTCCGCGCAGATTTTCTTCGTCCTCAACTATTAAGACAGCATTTCCCTGTTGACTCATCCGTTCGTGAAAGATTGGTGTGTTGGTAAAACTACAACTTTCAGAAATGTTCCAAAAGTTGTAAGCACCGAAAACGTGCTATTAGTTGTATTTGCTCGTAAATGTACCGATTGTCATTAATTATCTTGTTCTTTCGATCAAATTTATAATTATAGCGTTGCACTTCTTTACAATAAAATTATATTATTAAGCAAATGACTTTAGCCATTCACCAGATAGCCCCCGACTTTACGCTACCTTCCACCACCGGCGAAACCTTCCGACTTCGGGAAGCGTGGGCGAATCAGCCGGGTATTTTGTACTTTTACCCCAAGAACTTTACCAAGCAGTGCACCAAAGAAGCCTGCGGTTTTCGAGATGAGTTTTCCTTCTTTCGTGACCTAAACATTACAGTGGTAGGGATTAGCCAGGATACGCTCCCATCACACCATAAATTTAAGAAAGCCTACCAACTACCCTTCGAGCTGTTGTCGGACCAGGGCGGGAGAGTCAGCAAATTGTACGAAGCCCGAGTTCCTTTCCTGGGAATGACCAAACGAATCACCTACCTGCTAGACGCCGAGCACCGGGTGGCGGCGGCGTACGAAAATATGCTGGGCGGCGAGAAGCACATCCGGGAAATGGTGGCGGCCCTGAACAAGCAGTCACAGTAGGCGGCTGTTCTTTCCCACGTACCATAAGCCTTACGACTACGTGCGGCTAGCGACCCCCCGCTCCCACGTGGTGATCACCCCGTCTTTAATCTCCAACTTGCGGTCGGCCATATCGGCGAGCTCGTCGTTGTGGGTCACAATCACGAAGGTCTGCCCGTACTCATCGCGCAGCCGGAAGAACAGATTGTGCAGCTCCTCGGCGTTTTTTGAGTCTAGGTTGCCACTGGGCTCGTCGGCAAACACCACCAGGGGGTTGTTCATCAGGGCCCGCGCTACGGCGGTGCGCTGCTGCTCACCGCCCGACATCTCGGAGGGCTTGTGGTGCATCCGGCCGCCAATGCCCAGCAGTTTGAGCAGATGCTCAGCCCGGTTCGTAATATCTCGCTCGCTCTGGTTGTTGGCCAGGTAAGCCGGAATACTCACGTTCTCCAAAGCGGTGAACTCGGGCAGCAGGTTATGAAACTGAAAGATAAAACCGATGTTACGGTTGCGGTACTCGGCCAACTCGTTGCCCCGCAGTTGGGTAAGGTCAACGTCGTTGAGGTACACCCGGCCCTGGTCGGGCTGGTCGAGCGTTCCTAGAATATGCAGCAGCGTGCTCTTACCGGCTCCCGAAGCGCCCACGATCGAGATGATCTTCCCTTGCTCAATAGACAGATCAATGGACTTAAGCACCGTTAGCTGGCGATAGCTTTTTACAATGTCGACTGCCTTTAGCATAAGTACGTGCTTTGGTCTGGTTCTGGGCCGCTAGATAATACAATTTCGGCGATAGTGCCCTATTTCTTTGGTAGCAACGCCCCCACCGGCCGCCTAGTGTTTCGTTTTTTCGGAATAGAGGTCACAACTAAAACGATTTTTTGATACATTCGTGAAAAAAAACTGCAGAATGAACATTCACGAATACCAAGCTAAGAATCTGCTGAAAGGCTACGGCGTAAAAGTGCAACAAGGCATTGTGGCCGACACCCCGGAAGCCGCCGTTGAAGCGGCCCGCGAACTGAACTCCGAAACCGGCACCGAGTGGTTCGTGGTGAAGGCCCAAATTCACGCCGGAGGCCGGGGCAAAGGCGGCGGAGTGAAGCTGGCCAAGAGTCGCGAGGAAGTGAAAGAAATCTCGAAGCAGATACTGGGCATGCAGCTCGTGACTCCCCAAACCGGCCCCGAGGGCAAGCGGGTACACAAGGTGCTGGTTGCCGAAGACGTGTACTACCCCGGCCAGCACGAGCCGAAGGAGTACTACCTGAGTGTGCTGCTTGATCGTGCCAAGGGGTGTAACGTGATCATGGCCTCTACCGAAGGGGGCGTAGAGATCGAGAAAGTAGCCGAAGAGACTCCCGAAAAGATTGTCAAAGAGTGGATCGACCCGGGCATCGGTTTACAGCCCTACCAAGCACGCAACGTGGCCTTCGCCCTGGGGCTTGAGGGGCCAGCCTTCAAAGGAATGGTGAAGTTCGTTCGCTCGCTCTACCAGGCCTACGTAGGATCCGACGCTTCGCTGTTCGAGATCAACCCGGTGCTGAAAACCTCGGATAATAAAATTCTGGCTGTAGATGCCAAAGTCAACCTGGATGACAACGCCCTGTACCGCCACCCCGAACTGGCCGAGCTGCGCGACATCTCAGAAGAAGAAGAATCGGAAGTAGAAGCCAGTAAGTCGGGACTGAGCTACGTGAAACTCGACGGCAACGTGGGCTGCATGGTAAACGGAGCCGGGCTGGCGATGGCCACCATGGACATCATCAAGCTGTCGGGCGGCGAACCGGCCAACTTCCTCGATGTGGGCGGCGGGGCCAACGCCGAAACGGTAGAAGCGGGCTTCCGCATTATTCTGAAGGACCCCAACGTGAAGGCCATCCTGATCAATATCTTTGGGGGTATTGTGCGCTGCGACCGGGTAGCCAACGGCGTAGTAGAAGCCTACAAGAACATCGGTAACATTGAGGTACCGATTATTGTGCGCTTGCAGGGCACCAACGCCGAAGAAGGAGCCAAGATTATCCAGGACTCCGGCCTCAAGGTGTACTCCGCCATTCTGCTAAAGGATGCCGCCGAACGCGTGGAAGAGGTGCTGCAGTAGTAGTAGCATGTCGCGACACGCTACTACTTGCGGTAGCTCACCAGAAACGGTTGCCACTCTTTGCGCATGCCGCCCGCGTGGTCGCGCAGAAACATCATGTAGGTGGGCTTCTGAGGCTTAGAACGGAGTTTCAGATTTGCCTGATCGGGCGTGCGATCGCCCTTGCGCGTATTGCAGGGTTGGCAGGCGGTTGCTAAGTTCGACCACGAGGTTTTTCCGCCCTTTGAGCGGGGAACAATGTGGTCGAGCGTCAGACTCTTGGTGGATCCGCAGTACTGGCAGGCGAACTTATCGCGCTTGAACACATTTTGCCGGGTGAGCACCACCCCCCGGTACGGTAGGTTGATGTAGCGAAACAAGCGGATAACCGCCGGCATAGGGTAGGATTGGTCTACCGTCCGGATGGTTTCGTCTTCGGCGTGGGTCAGCAGTTCCGCCTTATCAAGAAAAACCAGGACGAAGGCCCGCTCCATCGAGCAGGTGGTAATCGGACTGTAATCCTGGTTAAGTAACAGTACACTTCCTTTCATATCAGACTACGCGCTTCGGCAAAATGCCCCCAAAAAGGTAGAAATATATAAATTTCTACTCGTTTATGCCAACGGTGCTCATATCTTGAGCCGGTCTAGCTCCCGTTTGGTATCTTTTTGTTTAATGTCATCCCGTTTGTCGTATAACTTCTTACCCTTGGCTACCGCAATTTCTAGCTTGGCCCACCCCCGGTCGTTAATGAACAAGCGCGAAGGAATCACCGTCAGACCCTGTTCCTTGAGGGTGTCCTGCAATTTATTTAACTCCTTGCGCGTGAGCAGCAGGCGGCGCTCGCGTACCGGGTCGTGGTTAAAGTGCGTACCGTCGAAGTAGGGGGCAATGTGCATCTGCTTCACAAACAGCTCGTCGCGGTTAAAATAGCAGTAAGCCTCCTGCAGCGAAACTTTGCTCTGCCGGATAGACTTTACCTCGGTGCCGGTGAGCTCAATGCCCGCCACGTAGGTGTCCAGAAAGTGGTACTCAAACCGCGCCTTGCGGTTCTTGACCTGGACTTGCTTGGCAAATTTCGACTTTTCTGGTTTGGACATTACGTAAGGATAAACGCCGGTGCTGGTAAAAGTATTCCCCGACCGCTAAGTTTTTCGCTATTCTTTATCTGCGGGCTATAGCTCACCGGCAATTTACCAGAATTATGTACACGTTAGGAGGAATGTCCATAATCCGTTACTTAAAACGAACCCAGTCCAGTACCTTCGTGCTCCTACTATTAATACCGCGCTATGGACTTTCAGAAAAAAGGCTGGCTTAGAGATTACATTCAAACCCGCAACCACCACGCCTTGCACCGAGAGTACGACCGGGTGACCACCCTAAAGGCATCGCCGGAGCTACCCGAGAAGCTGCTCTACGAGCTCATTCAGCCAACGGGCCTACTCTACGGCTACCCCACTCAGCTTCCGTACGCGTACAAGTCGTTGCTGCGGGCGCTGAACGCCGACCAGTTGCCCCCCCAGAACAAGAACAAGGTCATTCTGCTAGAGAGCCTGCTCTACAGCGCCCTCACTTCCGAGCGGTATCAGCAACTGGAAAGTGAGGTAGACGTAGCCGACGCCTTTCTGGAGGCGGCCTTCCGGGTGGGTACTTACTATAAGTCGGTGTATCATAATCTGGACACCAAGTACAAGGGACTATTTTTTTATCGGGAACGACGGGGCCTGGACCTGACGGAGTATATTCTGGACAGCCGGACCGACTACGGGAAGCATGAGGGCAAATTCTGGACAGTTTTTATTAACAGCAGCCTGCTTTTCATCGATATCTTGCTCTTTAACCAGTGGATGACTGGCACGACGGAAGAAGTGCGGCAGGAGGTGGCACAAGCGCACGAACAGATGCGTACGTTGCTGCTGAAAACCATGATTGTGGCGGCCTACGCCAACCACACCATCGAGAAAGAGGAAGAGCGTCTGCTGGCTTATTACCAGGAGGCTGCCCTACTTTCGGAAGAGATGCAGGCGCGGGGCGCGGCACTGCTCAAGCAAAAGCTCAGCCTGGATGCGCTGGAACTGGAGACCATTTCTTCGCCAGTACTCAAGAAGTATCTGCTCGAGCTAGCCGTGTTGGTAGTGAGCGCCGACAATATTATCAGTAAAGAAGAGGAGGCATTTATTGGGCAGTTCCGAAAGCGCCTGGGGCTTCCTAAGGCCGACGCCGACGCGAGCATCCTTACCGTAGAGAGTTTTATGTACGCCCACTGGCAGAACATCGGATACGCCCGCCACCGCGACCAGCCCGACGCCCTGCGGCAGCACCTGCTCAACCGCATCACGCGGATCGGCAAGTCCTACAAGAAGACCTTGCAAAGCGCTTTGGCCAAAGACCATCCCCTGCTGGAGCTGTGGCGGGCCGGGCAACGCAACCAACTGCGTACGCAGGGCAAAAAAGCCCTCCGACAGGGCTTACTCGATCTGCTGGCGCAGCTTCCGGTGTTTACTCCCAACACGGTTCCTAGCGCGTTGCTTACCTATTCGGTGCTGCTGGAAGTGCTTCCCAAAGATTTAGAAAAATAGTGATATCTTGACGGGTCATTTACCCGCGCTATCACCATGCTACGACCGTTACTACTCGGAGGGTTAGTCTTGCTATCGTCGACCCTTATGGCCCAGCCCCTCCCCCACCTTAGCGATTCTGTCCAGTCTTCTTTCTTCTCTGCCGAACGCCTTACGCGTGTCGACGATTTTCTGCAATCGTGGGTGGCAGCGGGCAAAATTCCCCACGCCCAGTCGCTGATCATCCACCGGGGCGAGGTAGTTCACAATCAGGTATACGGCACCGCCGATGCCGCCCGGAAGCGCCCGCTTACTAAGGACGCCATTTGGCGCATCGCCTCGCAAACCAAACTCATCACCACCGTGGCCGTGATGATGCTCCACGAGGCGGGAGAGTTTCTGCTGGATGACCCCCTTAGCCGGTACCTGCCCGCCTTCGACAGCACGCGGGTGCTTATCTCGTACGACTCGACCACGCTGGCCTACGAGAGCCGTCCGCCCGCGCGGGCCATCACCATTCGGGACCTGCTCACCCATACCTCGGGCCTGGGCTACGATCATCCTCTGCAAGACCATCTGGAGTTTCAGATCCCCGTTCATTTCTCGCTCGACGATGACGTGCTGGAGGATGTGGTGGATCGCATTGCCGCCCGGCCCCTGCTGCACGACCCGGGTGCGGAGTTTACCTACGGACTCAGCACCGATGTGCTGGGGCGCCTGGTGGAGGTGGTATCGGGGCAGTCGCTGGCGGACTTTTTTCAGCAACGAATCTTCGTCCCCCTGGGCATGAAGGATACGTACTTCTACCTACCCAAAGAAAAAGAGGATCGTTTGGTCACGCTGTTCCGAAAAGACGAGGCCGACGAGCCCCTGGCACTGTACCAGGACGCGCTGTACCAGCATTTTGCCCGGCAGGGCAAGCGAACCTTCTACAGTGGAGGGGCCGGACTCGTAAGCACCGCCGCCGACTACGCCAAGGTAGCACAACTCATTCTGAACGAGGGCGTGTACCAGAACACCCGCCTGCTGAGTCCGTTTACCGTGCGCCTGATGAGCCGCAACCACATCGGCAACCACCACGTGTGGGACCGGCAGGATAAGTTTGGGCTGGGGCTCCAGATTATTACGCCCGACAGCCGCTACGGCGATTTAGCTCCCCCCGGAACCCTCACCTGGGGCGGGCTATTCTGCTCGGAGTACACCATCGACCCCGCCAACGACCTGGTGATGCAGATTTATACCAACGTGTATCCCTTCGCGCACTACAGCGAGTTGGTTCGCACCTACCGGGTGCTGGTGTACGGTGCGTTGGTGGAAGGGGTGGATTGAAGCCATCGGCGGGGGCTGTTATCCGGTAGAAACCGTGAATAGTGCCGATGTAAGGCTATTAAGAGAACAATGATCCGACAAACTGCATCAGTTGATCTTCGTCGAAGATGGCAGGAATAGGAAGTGCTAACCCCTGAATAGCAAAGCTGCGGATATTGCCTTCTTGCGCTTTTGTAATCAATTGGTACTGCTGAGCTTCTAGGTGATACTGTTCTACGGTCTTTTGTTTTGCATCAACAATCCAATATTCTTCTACTTCATGGAGCTGGTAATCTTCTAATTTAATGCCTCGATCGCGTTTTTTGGTACTATTGGAGAGCACTTCCACGACCAAATCAGGGGCGGGAAAAAACAATTGATCCTCCTGAAATTGCTTTGACTTCCCCCGCTTGAAGAAGCACACGTCCGGCTCAAAGTCGTTACGTGTGAGCTGAATCAGGGCTTTCTCAGTAAACACTTCCCCCAACTGATGCCGTTTTACAAATAGATTGAGCAGCGTATAGATATTTCCAGCGGCGTCTAGGTGTTGCTTCTTAGCCGGGGAATGGACGATCACCTCACCCTGAATAAATTCGGTCTTCTGCTCCTCGGTCATCTCTTTGTAGAAACGTTGGCGGTTCGATTGTTCTTTGGCCCACGCCTGTTTCAATTCTTCCAGAATCATCGGTGCTTGGGGCAGCTTCATGATATCTGACACAACGGTTTCATTCATAAGACTTTTGGTTAGCAGAAGATAGATTGTTTCTATAGCTAACGGTTTTCCCTGGCTCGACGTTCGGAAAAGAAATCGCTGTCAGGGCTGCTCTCCTGCCCGCCAGCTGCCGCCCAGGGCTAGGCTCAGGTTGATGGTGCTTTGGTATAAATCACCCATAATCGCTACGGCATCCACCTCGTTGAGCAGGGCGGTGCGCTCGGCATCCACCACCTCCAGATACGACACCAAACCAGCCTCGTAACGTTGGCGGGCCAAGTCCAGGGCGCGGGTGGCGGCTTCCACCGTTTGCTGCTGCCGCTCGTACTGGTTGCGCAGGTAACGCAGCGTAGCCAGCTCATTTTCCACTTCCTCAAAGGCCGTCAGCACCGACTGTTGGTATAAGTCAGCCACCTGCCGGTAGCGGGCGTAGGCGGCATCCACCAGCGCCCGGTTGCGTCCGTAGTTGAACAGCGGCTGCAACAGCCCCCCGGCCACCGTCCAGGAAAAGCTCTGCGGGGTGAGCAAATTCTCGAACGAACGCCCCTGATAACCGGTGTTGGCCGACAGAACAACGTTGGGAAGAAGATTCGCGCGGGCCACGCCAATCCGGGTATTTTCAGCTTCCATTGTCTTGAGGGCGATCCAGATGTCGGGCCGCCGGGTGAGCACTTCCGAAGGGACTGTAATCGGAATTGCGGGCGGCAGGCCCTCCAGGCGGTTGACGGGTAGGGCGAAATCGGAAGGCGGTTGCCCCGCCAGTACGGCGAGCGAATTTTCGAAGCGGGCCCGCTGGTTGACGAACGTCCAGCGCTGCGACTGGGCAATGCGCAGCTGGGTTTCAGCGCGGGCCAGGTCCAGCGCATCAGCGGCTCCGGCCTCGAAGTTAAGGCGGGCAATCTCTACCGACCGCTCCCGAAGCACAATGGTAGAATCGTACAGGGCAATCTGCATATCCAGTCGCCGGATACTGATGTAGTCAGACGCCGCCCGGGCCCTCAGCACCAGCAGCAGGTTGTAATATTCCAGCAAGCTGATCTCCGACTCGATCACCGAAGCCCGGTAGGTGTTGCGCAACGCTCCCCAGAGGTCAAGCCGGTAGCTGGCCAATCCGAGCAGTGAGTAATTATTAAATCTATTGGATTGGAACTGTTGCGCAGCGTTCTCGGAGATCACAGTGCGCGATGTGTTGACATCAACCTCAAGCTCAGGCAGCAAGAAGGATCGGTCTACCCGGGCCAGCGTGCGCACCTGCTCTACATTGTGCAGCGCCGCTTTCAGATCGTTGTTGTTGGCCGACACCTGGCGGATAACTGCGTTCAGCGTGGTGTCGCCAAAGTATTGCCACCACAGCGTGTCGATGGGCACTGCGGCCAGCGAGTCGGCGAACGACTGGTACTTAAAGTCGCCGTACTCGTCGTTGCTCGGCCGATCAAACGTGGGCACTAAACTACAGGAGGCCAGGCCGCCGACGATCAGGAAAAAGACCGAAGTTTGGAAGAGCTTCAACCCATAACCTGGCAATGTCTTGAATTTTGTGTTGGCACAAACCTTCAGATGAGAAATTGTCAGACGGATCAAATCAGGCAGGATTTAGCTTCTGTTCTTTTAGGGACTCTTCCAGTTCTTCGGCCACCGCATTGGGGCTAGACGTGCCCCGGGCGATGAGCTTGTACATGGCGGGCACGGTGTAAATGGTGAAGGCCGAAGAAATTAACACGCCGAACAAAATGGCAATACCAATCACCAGCCGGGTTTCGCTGCCCGCCCCAAACGAGATAATGAGCGGCAGCGAACCCATGATGGTTGTCAGGCCGGTCATCAAGATCGGGCGCAAGCGCATCACTGAGGCATCAATAACCGCACTGTCAAAATCCTGCCCCCGGTCGCGCAGCTGGTTGATAAACTCTACGATCAGGATGCCGTTCTTGGTGGCCAGTCCCACCAGCATAATCATGCCGATCTGGCTGTAAATATTAATGGACTGACCGAAAAGCCACAGCCCCAGCAACGCTCCCAGCAGGGCGAAGGGCACCGTCAGGATCAACACAAAGGGATGAATGAAACTCTCGAACTGGGCAGCCAGCACCAGATAAACAACGATCAGCGCCAAAACAAACACAAAAATTACTGACTCACCGGATTCTTTGTAGTCCAGCGACTCGCCCTTGTAGCCGATTACCGCTTCTTCCGGCAGCGTTTCCGCCGCTACTTCATCCAGGTGATCCAGCGCCTGGCCCAGGGTGTAGCCATCGGTCAGGTTGGCCTCAATGGTGATGGCCCGCATGCGGTTGTAGCGGTTCAGGGTGCCCGAGTCGGCAAACTCATCCAGCGTGACCAGGTTGGACAGCGGAATGAGCTGGCCCGAGCGTTCGGAGCGAACAAAGATGTTTTTCAGATCGTATAGCATCCGCTTCTGGTCAAAGTCAGACTCAACGATCACGTCGTACTCTTCGCCGTCTTTGATGAAGGTGGTCACCAGCCGGGAGCCCAGCAGGGTCTCTAGCGTTCGCCCCACGTTGATGATCGATACTCCCAGTTCGGCGGCGCGTATTTTGTTGACGTTCACCTTCAGCTGGGGCTTGGTTTCTTTGTAGTCGAAGTCGATATCGGTCAGGCCGGGGTAGTCGTCGATTTCATCGAGCAGCTGATCGCGCCACTCGGCAATCTCCGCGTAGTTGTCTCCGCTCAGCACGTACTGCACCGGTTTGCCCGATCCCGAACTCAGGCCCTGCCGCATGATAACCGAAATCTGCAATCCGTTCAAATCCGACAGCCTTTCCCGCACTTCATCCATGATCTCCCAGGCAGACCTTCTTTCGGAGAAATCTGCCAGCACAATAATCACGAAGCCATCGTTGAACGACTGAACGTTGCCCCCCCGGCCCTGCGGGGTACGCACCAGCACAGTGCCCGCCTCGCCGGTTTCGTCGTGCAAGTACATCAGCCGGTCTTCGATCTCATCCATATAGGATTTGGTATACGAGTAGGTAGACCCTTCCGGGGCCAGGGTGCTGATAAAAAACACTCCCCGGTCTTCCTTAGGAATAAACTCCTTGGGAACGACAAAAAACAAGGCCACCGAACCGCCCAGAAATAGCACAATGATAACGACGCTGATCCAGGGGCGGGTGATGAAGCGCTCCAGGCTGGCGCGATACACCTTTTGCAGATATCTGATGGCGCGGTCGGCTCCTCGCGTGATGAAGTTGCCCCGGCCTTGTTTATACTTCAGCGTTTTAGAGCAGAGCATCGGAGACAACGACAGTGCCACCACGGTGGAGAAAAACACGGCCGCCGCCATGGCCACCGCAAACTCGGTGAACAGTTTGCCAATATCGCCCGACAGAAAGGTGATGGGAATGAACACGGCCAGCAGCACCAGCGAGGTGGCGATCACGGCGAAGCCCACTTCGCGCGCTCCCTGGTAGGCGGCCACCAGCGGCTTTTCGCCTTCTTCCAGTCGGGAGTATATATTCTCCAGCACCACAATGGCATCGTCCACCACCAAGCCAATGGCCAGCACCAGCGCCAGCAGGGTGAGCAGGTTCAGCGAGTAGCCGAACAGCAGCAGCACAATGCAGGTGCCCACCAGCGAAACCGGCACGGTAACCGCCGGGATAATCGTGGCCCGCACGTCTCCCAGAAAAACGTAAATTACCAACACCACCAGCACCACCGCGATGATCAGCGTTTTGTATACTTCGGAAATGGCTTCGGAGATAAACAGCGAGCGGTCGTAACTGCGGCTCATCGACATGTGGTCGGGCAGGGTGGGTTGTATCTTTTTTACTTCCTCCTTCACGGCCTGCGCAATGTCGAGGGTGTTGGACTTAGACTGTTTGATGATGCCCAGGCCCACCCGCATCTTGCCGTTGCCGGTGTAGCTGGTGCGGTGCTCTTCGGCGCCCAACTGCACGCGAGCAACCTCGCTGAGGTGAATGTGGTGACCGTTGTCGTTTCGCTTGACGATCAGGTTGTTAAAGTCATTCACTTCCTGAAACTCCCGGTTCAGGCGCACGGTGAACTGCCGATCCAGCGACTCGAGCGCCCCGGCCGGAAGCTCTACGTTTTCTTGCCGAAGGGCATTCTCCACGTCGGCCACGGTGAGCTGCCGGGCGGCCAGCGCCTCGCGGTTGATCCACACGCGCATGGCGTAGCGCGAGCCGCCCGATATTCGAACCCGGGCCACGCCGGGCAGAACCGAAAAGCGGTCGATCAGATAGCGGTCGGCGTAGTCGGTGAGTTCCAGCATGCCCATCTCGGTGCTGGTCAGGTTTAGGTACAGCACCGCATCCGACCCGGCCTCCACCTTGTTGATCTCCGGCGGATCGGCTTCTTCCGGCAGGTTGTCGAGCAGGTTAGACACCGCCTCGCGCACGTCATTGGCGGCCGCATCAATGTCCCGGCTCAGGTTGAACTCAATGGTCACTTCCGAGCGCCCGTCTACGCTGCTGGAAGAAATATGCTTGATGGCCTCCACCTCGCTCACCCGTTGTTCTACCAGTTGGGTGATGCGGGTTTCTACCACGGCGGCCGAGGCGCCCAGATAATTGGTTTCCACCGACACAATCGGAGGTTCAATGTCGGGGTATTCTCGCACCACCAGCCGGGTGTAGCATACCAGGCCGAAGGCCACGATCAGCAAGCTGAGCACCGCGGCGAAAACCGGTCTTTTGACAGAAACGTCGGATAATTTCATAGGTGTATTGTTAGAAGAGCGCGTTTGGTGATCATTCGGACAGCTGCCCCTCGAAATTCATGGTTTCGGTCGGTTCGGAGGGTTGTTCAAACGTTCCGCTCACTTCAACCACCATTCCGTCGTCCAGGTCCTGAAGCGCCGAGGTGGCCACCGAGTCACCGAGTTCCAGTCCGGAGGTCACTTCTACGTAGCCGGGTTTTCTTCTTCCCAACGCAACTTCGGTTTTTCGGACGCTGTCTTGTTCAACCTTGAACACAAACTTCTTGTCGCCATCCTGGATCAGCGACCGCTCGGGAACGGTGCGGGCCTGGCTTTTTTCCAGGGCCAAGGCCACGTAGAGCAGCATACCGGGCTTGAGCAAGCGGTCTTCGTTGGGGACTTCGGCGCGCACCCGCACCGACCGGGAGGCGGGATCTACCCGGGTATCAATTTCAGCGATGGTTCCTTCGAAAGTGCGCTCGGGGTAAGCCTGTGACCTGGTCATGATGGGCAAGCCCGCCTTGATCTGGCCCAGGTAGACTTCCGGGACGGTAAAGTCGACCCGCATGGTGCCCAGGTTGTCAATGGTGGTGATCACATTTTGAGGAGACACTAATGAACCCGCGCTGATGTTGCGCAAGCCCAGCACTCCGTCGAAGGGCGCGCGGATAATGCGGTCAGCAATTTGGGCTTGGAACTGCTGAATTTGCTGTTCGGCCACCTGCTTCTGGGTGTTGCGGGCATCGAGGGCCGACACAGCTGCCGCGCCACTTTTAACCAATCCGGTCAGCCGTTCTATTTCCCGGTCTTGCTCTTGCAGGCTGGCCCGGGCCGACCGGAGGCGGGCACTTTCTTCGGAATAGCGCAGCACGACAATCACGTCGCCCTTCTGCACGGCTTGCCCGTCGCGGAAGTTGATCTTCTGCACCACTTCGGTCACGTTCGGGGTGATTTCAGCCGATTCGTAGGCGAAGGTAGAGCCTACTGCTTCCACAAAATCGGCGAATTCGGTTTCGGTCACTTCAGCTATTTTTATCAGGATCGTCGCTTCTTTTGCAGCGACCTCCTTCTCTTGCGATTTGCCAATGAGCGAAGGAAAGAGCAAGATGACTACCGCAACGACAATCAGGAGACCTCCTCCGATAAAGAACCATTTTTTCATTCACGCTTGGGTAGGGTCAGTGAGGCCGATCAGAGAGATCGGCAGGCTCGGTTGCTGACGGTATGATGACTGAAGCCGAAGATAGAACAACTCCCTCGGGGTGATTGTTTCTTGAGGCGGGTTAGATCAAGGAGTACTAGCCAGTGGCATCACACGGTCGGCGTGGTAGTTGGCCAGCACCGTATCGTTTCTTACGAGTCGCAGCGACGATTTGCCGGGATGGGCGGCCAGGAACGCCAGGATGGGGTCGGTGTCCGAAACCGACTCAGGCGACTGCGATCGGCAAGCTGGGTTAAACAGAAGGAGTCCTAAAGTGATTAAGAAAGTCGGTCGCATATCTTTTTTCTTCCAAGAAAAGCCGCTGCGTTACCAATACAAAATTTACTTGACCACCGTCGTCTTTTTCCTGACCAATGCGTTCTGATATCTACCAACGAGCCCGCGCGAAGTACACGCCCGATAACATTAGGTTGATTCTGATTACCGAAGCGCCGCCGCCGCCGGAGCGAAACCGCTACTTCTACTTTGAGCAGGTACGCCGGGGCGATAGCTTTTTCCTGGAGTTGATCAAGGTTCTGTTTCCCGAAGAGGTGAATGCCTTTGATACGGTAAAAGAGTTGCGGGCTGAGAAAGCGTATTTTCTAGAGCGCTTGCAGGAAGAGGGCTACCTGCTACTGCATGCCCATGATGAACCCCTACCGGGCACCACGGCGGCGGCCCGCACCCGAACTTATCGCGAGAGTCTGCCCCAGCTTATGGCCACCCTGCTCAAACTAGGGCCACCCCGCACGCCCATCGCACTGGTATCGGCTGTGGTATTTCGAGCGATTGCTACTAACCTGCGCGCCAGCGGCTTCAACGTGATTCACGATCAGCCCATCGAGTACCCCAACTCGGGGCAGCAACTTAACTTCCGCCGTAAGCTCAAACCCCTGCTGCGGCGCGAGCAACTCTTACCTGCCTAACGGAAACCGGAGACCGGAGACCGGAGAAGGGATTTTGTACGTCCGGTCTCCGGTCTCCCGTTTTCCAGTCTCCGTGTCACGGTTCACTCCCTTCTTCCTACGGTTCACTCCTTTCGTACCCCCGTTCGTTCGTTTTTGCGATCCACAATTAGATGTACGAGGTTCTGGAGGCATGTTTTGTCCAATCTTCTTATTTTAATCTTAGACACTATGAAACACCGCCTGATTAACCTGAACCGATTAAAAACCTTCGCCCTAGCGCTCTTTGCCACCGTTTGGTTGGCTGGTTGCGGCGAGGACGGGGAGAACAATACCACTCCCGAGCCAGAATTAAACGCTGTTGAACTAGCTGGTAATGAAGACCAGCTAAGTACGCTGGTGGAAGCCATAAAGCAAGCGGACCTCACTGATGCGCTGTCGGACGAAAGTACGCCCATCACGATCTTTGCGCCTAATAATTCGGCCTTTACAAATTACCTAACCAACAACCCGGACTTCGGTAGCCTGTCTGATATTCCTAAGGATGTGCTGGCCGACGTGCTGAAGTACCACGTGGTGCCCGGCACCCAACTGGCCGAAGACCTTACCGCCGGTTCGCTGTCTACCCTACTCGATGGGCAAACCATTGCGGTAACCACCGACAATGGAGTGGTGCTCAACGGAACCACCCGGGTGATCCGGGCCGATATTCAGGCTTCTAACGGAGTGATCCATATTATAGACGCGGTGCTGCGTACCGCCGCCGAAGAACCCGGCACCATTGCCGCGATTGCTTCCGCTACCGACGACCTGAGCACCCTAGTAGCCGCGCTCACCCGAATTCCGGCGCTGCTGGGTGCGGCGAGTGACGCGGAAGCCGATCTTACCGTATTTGCCCCCACCAACGAAGCATTTACCGCCTTTTTAGAAGAAGACGACCGCTTTACCGACTTGGCCAGCATTCCGGACGATGTGCTTACTTCGGTGCTGCAGTACCACATCCTGGCCGGAGCCAAGCTAGCGGCTGAATTAGGAGAAAGCGAAACGACGCTGAACGAAGAAGCCATCACCATCAGCAAAACCGATGACGGTGTGTTTATCAATGACGATACTGAAGTTACTTCGGCCAATATTGAGGCAAGCAACGGAGTAGTACACTTGATCAACAAGGTGTTATTACCCCCCTCGCTGCGCGTACAACCGACCATTGCCGGATTAGCCGTAGCTACCGACGACCTGAGCACCCTGGTAGCGGCCTTGCAACGTGCTCCCGATCTGTTAGCCGCTGCTGACAATCGCGAAGCTTCGCTGACCGTGTTTGCGCCCACCAATGCTGCCTTCACCGCATTTATTGAAAACGACCCGCGCTTTGGAAGCCTGGCCGACGTGCCCGACGAGGTGCTTGAGCAGGTGCTACAGTACCATATCTTAGCTGCTAAGAAACTAGGGGCCGACCTGGAGGCTACCGAACAAACCCTGCTGAGCGAGGATGAAACTCTAAGCATCGACAAAACGGACGGTGTAGTGATTAACGGCTCAGTGAACGTAACCGCCGCCGACATTGAGGCCGCTAACGGCGTGGTGCACCTGATCGATCAGGTACTGCTGCCGCCTTCGTTAGCTCCCGAGCCTACCATCGCCGCCATTGCGGCTGACACCGAAGCGCTAAGTATCTTGGTAGCCGCCCTACAACGCACTCCCGACTTACTAGCCGCCGCCGATAACCGCGAGGCTGATCTGACGGTGTTTGCCCCGACCAACGATGCTTTTGTGGCCCTACTGGGCGCACTAGGAGTAGACGGACTGGAAGACATTCCGGATTATGTGCTGCGTCGGGTGTTGGAGTATCACATTTTGGGAGCCGGAAAACTAGCCGCTGACTTAGGGGCAACCGAAACCACCCTAGAAGGTGCCGACATCAGCATCGACAAGACCAGTGGCGTCGTGATCAACGGATCGTCTAACGTGATTCTTGATCTGGCCAACATTGAAGCGGTTAACGGAGTGGTGCACGTGATTGACGAGGTGCTGGTTCCGCCCTTTATTGCGGCAGCCCTGGGCACCGCGGTGCAGCCACTGCTGTTTGACGCCGAAGAGCGGTTCACTACCCTGCTTACTGCCGTAGAGTCGGTACCTGATGTGCTTAACTTCCTGATTCGTAAGGATGTGGACGGTACGCTATTCGCCCCGACCAACGCTGCCTTTGAAGCACTGATTGCGGGCAACGACGCGTTCGGTAGCGTAGAAGACGTGCTAGCCGCCGACAACCTGAAGGAGATTCTGCTCTACCACATCGCCGCCGACCAAAAGTCGAGCGAAGACCTTAGTCAACCTTCCGGAGCGACGCACGCCCGTCTGCAGAATCCCAAGAGCGGTAGCCCGCTGGAGATTTACTACAGCAACGAAGCCGACGGCAGCTTGATCCTGATTGGTTACGCCAAGGTGATTCAGGCCGACATCGCAACGCCCAACGAAGAGTTTACCGCCCACGCAATTGACGCGGTGCTGCTTCCGCCCACCGGGTCGGTGGTAGACGTGGCGGTGGGCAACCCCGCCTTTAGCGAGCTGGTGGCCGCACTGACCCGCGTGCAAGAAGCCAGCGCAACCAACGCCGACCTGCTGCCGCTGGTAACGATCCTGAACGGCGAGCGAGGCGACCAAGAACTGGCCCCCTTCACGGTGTTTGCGCCCACCAACGCTGCTTTTGAAGCACTGTACGGAGTATTGGGAGTAGGGGGAGTAAACGATATTCCCGTTGAGACGCTGCAGGCGGTGCTACTGTACCACGTGATTAGCGGCGAGCCAGTATTCTCTACCGATTTGGATTTGCTAGAAGACGGACAAGCTGAAACCGTTGGCGGTGGAAATGTTACTGTAAACCTGGATAACCTGACGATTACTGATGGCAGTGAGGCTAGCCCTGATGCGGCTATCGTAATTGCCAATGTGATTGCCACCAACGGAGTGATCCACGCGATTGATCAGGTTTTGTTGCCAGAATAAGTTTTCAATTACTATATTGAACTACTATTAATGAATGCTGCGAGCCGGATACCAAATTAAGTTTGGCATCCGGCTCCGGTGTTTATGCTTGCAAAAAAGCAAAGTCACGAAAAGTTTATGTTTAGAAGTCGCTACCGATACCTGTTTATTGCGCTACTGGCTGGCTATTCGTACCTCAATATCACGTTTACCGGGGGCGATCGCTTGTTCGGTTTAGAGATTACCCCAGGGTATCTTCTTGCGGCCGTTATCAGTATGGTTGCTCTGGTTTGGGAAGCCAACCGCGGGCTGTTTCGTTTGGTTGAGCACCGCGACGGCTTACTGTCAAGAAAGCTCACCCCGCTGGTCCCCTTCTTCCTGATCAGTCTACCGGTTGTCTTCTTGGTGGCAGCGGGAGCTACCTACGCAACAGAGGTCATGTCGGATACTCCTCAAACCGACAGCTGGGGTCAGTTTAAGCTAGCCCTGGCTTTTGCCTTTCGGATCAATCTGTTTCTGCACACCGTTAACGCCATCATTTACTTTAACGACAAGCTAAAGAATACCCTGCTGGAAGCCGAACGGCTTAAAACCCTGAGCGTAGAGTCTCAGTTTGAAGCACTTCGCAACCAAATCAACCCGCACTTTTTATTCAACTCGCTTAACGCTCTATCGGGCATCGTACACAAAGACGCTGATCTGGCTTCTGACTTCATCAAGCAGCTCGCCAATGTGTACCGTTACCTGCTCTATAATCAGGAGAACAAAACGGTATCGTTGCGTACCGAGATGGAGTTTATCGACGCCTTCGTTTTCCTTGTTAAGATGCGCTTCGCCGATCAGGTAGTCATCGACAAAAATGTAGCTGAAGCTGATCAAGATGCTTTTCAGCTTCCCCCCGCCTCGGTGCAGTTACTCGTCGAGAATGCAATTAAGCACAACGTTACCTCACGCAAGAACCCGTTGCACGTAGCGATCTTTGTTGAGAACGATTTTTTGGTGGTGCAAAACACCCGGCAGCACAAACCGAAAGAAACTTTGCCGGGTGGAATGGGCCTTACCAACGTTAAGATGCGTTATCAACACCTGGTTGATCGTGAGGTGCAGGTGCTGGACGACGGCGAATCGTTCACCGTAAAGCTCCCGCTCATCAAGCGGGTAAGCGTATCCCCCTCGCCATGAAGGTGCTAATTGTAGAAGATGAGCCCTTCGCCAGCGAACGCCTGCGCGAACTAATCGCCCAGCATGACCCGCGCATCACGGTAGTAGACGAGCTCGATTCGGTGGAGGAGGCGGTGCATTTCTTCGAGTCTGGTCGTCAGGCTGATGCGCTATTCTTGGATATCCAACTCTCGGACGGGGTAAGCTTTGAAATCTTCGAACGTACGACCGTAACCTGCCCCGTTGTGTTCACCACGGCCTACGACCAGTACGCGTTGCAGGCCTTCGGGGTGCACGGCATCGACTACCTGCTCAAGCCGATCGATCTGTCGGACCTGCAACGGGCATTTGCCCAGGTAGACCGGTTTCTGCCGCGGCCCGAGTACCGCCAACTGCAAGAAGCGTATCGGCGGCCCCTTCCCTCTTACAAAAATCGCTTCTTGGTAAAAACGGGCGATCATTACCAAACCATTCAGGTAGAAGATATTGCCTATCTCTACGCCGACGGCAAGGTGACCTACCTCGTTGCCAAGTCGAGCCGCCGCCGCTACCTGCTGGACCATACGCTAGAAACCCTAGAAAGCAGCCTTTTGAATCCTACGCATTTTTTCCGTATCAATCGTAAGTTTATGGTCGCCATCGACGGGTTACGCGAAGTGCACTCCTACGTAAACGGTCGGCTCAAAGTACTCACGCACGTGCCCTGCGAGGCTGATATGATTGTGAGCCGGGAGCGCGTTCCGGCGTTTAAAGCGTGGCTCGATCAGTAGGTAAAACACCTAGTTTACTAGCAAATAGTTGCTTATATTAAGCCCTGTTTTTCACTACTATGCAACTTCAACCATGACGCATTTTATCCCGCAGGCCGTTCGCTGTCTGCTGATCGGCCTCATTGCGCTAAGTGCCCACGCGGCACAGGCGCAAGACAATTTATCCACCAAACCCGGTGCCGACTCGCTTCGCGCTGAGATTTTGCGCCTCCGCACCGATCTGGACGCTACGCGCGACAACCTGCGCATCTCACACAAAAAATTTAGAACCGGCATTCTGGTGTCAGGGATTGGCTATTCTATCACCATTCTGGGGGGAGTGCTGCTGGGCAGCCAGCAGTACAGCGACTGGGGGCAGCCCCTGGTGGTGGCCGGGGGGGTGATTGGCTTCTCGGGAGCGTTGCTGCTGCTTAACTCCAATAAGTTTATCGGGCGGGCGGGAACAGCAACCGCTCGGAGCTCTACACCCACCGCGAACACCATTGCCCCCTCGCCCGCCGGAACCGGACGCCGTGCTCCCTAAACCAACGCTTATTTTCGATTTCGACGGCACGATAGCCGATACGCTGCCACTGCTGGTACGGCTCACCAACCGGTTGGCACCGGAGTACGGCTACCGGATGGTGCAAGACGAAGACCTTGAAACCCTGCGCAGTCTGCACGCGCGCGAGGTGGTGCGCTGGTTGGGCGTGCCCTGGTATCAGCTGCCCCGCCTGGCCCGTCGCTTCCGAGCGGAGCTGCGTTTGCAGATGCCCCAGGTAGCTCCCGTTGCGGCGGTGCCCACGGCGTTGAACGACCTGTCGCTACAATTCAGTTTGGGTATCGTCACCACCAACTCGGTGGCCAACGTACGAATGTTTCTGAGCACCCACCGGATCAGTCATTTTGCCTTTGTTTACGCATCGCGCCGCCTGCTGGGAAAACGGCGCACGCTACGGCGGGTGCTTCGGGAGCGGCGATTGGTAGCAAAGCATACCTTGTACATTGGCGACGAAGTGCGCGACGTAGAGGCAGCTCAAACCTGCGGCCTGGATGCACTCGCGGTAAGTTGGGGGGCCAACGATGCCGTCCGACTGCAACAGGCAAACCCGTTTTCGGTGGTGGATTGCCCGGCTACCCTGCCGGAAGCGGTACGCGCTTGGTCGCAGGCGAAAGGGGCTACTTTTGGTTAAATTAGGTTAAATAGTTGGGCCGGGTTAGGGGAATGAAGAGGCTTTCCCTACATTCGGGGTTAAAATTTACTACATGAAAATGATTATTAAAGATTGTTCTGATAAATTCTTGAGGCTCGTGTCGATACGAGCCTTAGAAAGAATTATCAGAATAGAGAGTATCGCCATTGGACTCGTGTTGTTGACAGGATGGTTCGCCAGCGCGCACGCGCAGGAGGCCAAAATTGGGTTCGCGCAATCAGATTACATTCTGAGCCTTCTTCCCGAAGCGCAGGCGGCACAGCAGGATATTGCTGAATTTGAGCGGAAGGTAAGCAACCGCCTTATCGCCATGCGGCAGGGATTGGAGTATCAGGCCGCCCTGCTGAAACAAGAAGCCCCTAACCTAGCAGATTCGGTGCTAGCACAGCGGCGAAACGAACTGCGTACCCTACAGCAGGATATCAACCAAGAGCAAAAGACGGCCCAGTACCAGTTGCAATTTAAAGAGATGCAAGTACTATCGCCTCTGCGGCAGAAGGTAGACCAGGCCATCGACTCGGTGGCGCGGGCCAACGACTACGCCTACGTATTTTCGCCGGAGGTAGAAGGAAAGTTATTTTTGATCCACACCCAGCGTCCCAACGAGGCTGACGTTACCAGCTTGGTTGTCAAAGCCCTCGGCCTCACCGTACCGGAAGAGTCGCCAGGACAAACCGAACAGTAGTAGGTTAACCTACTTTATAACGTACCGATCTCTTGCTGAAAGCCACTAAACTCAATCGGCCTTTCGACAGCTAGTGGGATGCGGCGGGCGTTCTCATCACTAAACCCACCCGTCTCGATAAAGTATAGCGCCTCCTTCAACCGAGCTTCCCGAGGATCACCAAAGTTGCGGCTTAAATCGTCAGCAACCAGCGCATCGGGGACAAAACCCTCGTAGTACTCGCCCTCACCGTTGTCGTTTACAATTTTAAGAACAATGGGACTGATTGCGTAGCCTCCGTACCGGAACGGTCGACTGCCTACCGGCTTTCCGTAGGTATTCTCGCCCACAACAAGCACGTCCATAAATGGGCTTAATCCGTTAATAAGCAGTTCGCTGGCGGAGGCAGTGCGGCCCGAAGCGATTACAAAAAGACGGTTTAGATTCAGGGGGAAATCGGGCGATTGGAATTTCAGTATTACGCTGTCCTCCTCTTCTTGCTTTACAGGATTGTATAAAAATTCCATAAAAGTGCGATTGGCGCCCTGGGTGCCGATTAAGTTTGTAGCAATATACGCAGCTACATCAACGCGCCCGCCGCCGTTGTAGCGCAGATCGAGCACCAGGTCGGTAATCTGCGCCTGCTGGAAGGCCTCAAACGCGGGCTTCAGCTCGTCTATCGACTTCTCAATAAACCCATTGAAGGCCAAGTAGCCTACGGGACGGCCACCCACTTGCAGCACCTGATAATCTAGCACGGTGTTGATGCCTACGGTCGTCTTGGTCAGCGTTTCAGTAATGGTGGTTCCGGCCGACGTAACAAACTCAAAGGTGTTGGTAGGAGCCTCGAGCAGGTCGTTGGAGTAACTGCCGCGCGTGATGGCCAATCCGTTGATCTTGCTGATAATCCATCCCCGTTCTACTCCTGCTCGGCCGAAGGGCGAGTCATCGTACACCAGGCTTACGCGTAGGTCGCCCGCATCGTCGAAGGCCGGACCGTAGCCGTAGCCGCGGTACTCGCCCCGCTTAAAGTAGTCGTCGTACTCCTTTTCTTCGGTGATGTAAGACCACTTGTCGCGCTCGAAGCGCAGGGCATTCAGTAGTTCGTCGGCGCTGCCGTAGTCGGCAGGGTCTACCTCAGGCATCTGGTCGTTCCACAGGTACCACTCCTGCATAATCTGAAAGGTAGTATCACGAAGGCCATTATCGGTGATAGCCACCGCCGGGGTCGGTTCTTGAGGAACAACCACCTCCTCATCTTCCTGGCAGCTCCACAGGCTAACCGTGAACAGCAGAACCAGAAAATAGCTAGCGTACTTTGAGAGTATTGTCATTCGTTCGTTTTATAGAAAGTTACTACTTCATTAAGGTGATAACCAATCGGGCAGCCAAAAGATTGCCTGGTGGATATCACATTTTTGTAACAGCAATCGCCAACAAATCTGGTCGTAGGGTAGCGAAGCGTCCTACGACCGTCGTGATCCGTTCTATTTAGGTCGTAGGACGCTGGCGCTACCCTACGACCAGTTAGAGGGTAGACTCCTAAAAGACTGCCGGTAGCGTATCACATTTTTGTAACAGCGGCGGCTGGTTGTACCATTCGCTTTTAACAAAAGTTAACCGAATATACGCTAAAAACGGTTGCCTTTCGCTGAATACTAGGCACTTTCCCTACGTTTCGTAAAAAATCCGTATCATTACTTCTTCATTAACAATCGCTATTTCATGCCACAAAAACCGATTAACGTACTGGTGGTGGGCTGCGGACACATGGGCGCCTCGCACGCCCGGGCCTATCACAAGATGCCGGAATTTAATATCGTAGGGGTGGTTAGCCGCGGTCCCGAAAGCCGGGGCAAGCTGTCGGAAGAACTCGGCGGAGTGGCCCAGTTCGATAACTTTGACGATGCGCTGGCGCAAACCCAACCCGACGCGGTTTCAATCAATACCTACCCCGATACCCACGCCGAGTACGTGATGAAGAGCCTCAACGCCGGGGCGCACGTGTTTACCGAGAAGCCGCTGGCCACCACGGTGGAGCAGTGTAAAGAGATTGTGGCTACCGCGCAACGGTTGGACAAGAAGCTGGTGGTGGGCTACATCCTGCGGGTGCACCCGGCCTGGAGCAAGTTCATCGAGCTGGCGCAGACGCTGGGCAAGCCGCTGGTGATGCGCATGAACCTGAACCAGCAAAGCAGCGGCGAGCAGTGGCGCACCCACCGCAACCTGATGGAGTCGATGTCGCCCATCGTGGATTGCGGCGTGCACTACGTGGACGTGATGTGCCTGATGACACAGTCGCGCCCCGTGCGGGTAAGCGGCATCGGAGCTCGACTGAGCGACGAGATTGCCGACGACATGTACAACTACGGCCAGTTGCAGGTGACCTTCGAGGACGGCTCGGTGGGCTGGTACGAAGCGGGCTGGGGACCGATGATGAGTGAAACCGCTTTTTTCGTGAAGGACGTGATCGGGCCGAAGGGATCGGTGAGCATCAAGGGCGGAGTGCAAAGTGACTCCGATGACATTGATTCGCACTCTAAAACCAACGCGCTGCTGCTGCACCGGGCCGAGCGGAACGCGCAAGGAGCGTTTGCCCATGCTGACGAGACCATCAGCACCGCCGACGAGCCCGACCACCAACAACTTTGCGACCTGGAGCAGCAATTCTTCTACCAGGCCATCGCCGAAGACCAGGACTTGTCGCAGCACCACGCCGATGCCATCAACAGCCTGCGGGTGGTGCTGGCGGCCGACGAGTCGTTTAAAACCGGAAAAACCGTTACCCTATGAACCAATTATTAACGCTGATTATCACTTTACTTTTGTTTGGCCAACCCGATACGCTTATGACTACCGCTTCCGCTAGCCTTATTGTAGACGTTTCCGGCGTGAAGGCGCGCAAAGGCAAACTTCAGGTGGCGCTCTATAACTCAGCGACCGACTTTCCGGAAACCGAACCCTACCGGGGCGAGGTGCTCAACATTACGACTGACAATAAGCTACAGATCGTATTTAAAGACCTACCACCGGGCGACTACGCCGTAGCAGCGTACCACGATAAAAACAGCAACGGCAAGCTGGACAAAAATCTGCTAGGCATTCCGGTAGAGGACTATGGCTTCTCGAACGACACCCGCGGCACGCGGCTCAGCGCCCCTTCGTTTGAAGATACCAAGCTGCGGGTAGAGGGTCAGGATGTAACCATAGCAATTGAAGTGCGCTAGCGCCTACGGTTAAAATAACGATCGCCTCGCTGAAAAAACCCCAAAAAAAGGTATATTGGAAGACTTTGTTTGATCGAAGCGGGTTAGCGGCTTCCTTTGTTTGGCAGCTACGGCGGGCGTCCTACGATACTACACCACCTTATGAAATTACCCACGAATCGCCTCGGGCAGGCGCTTGCGTCAGTTCCTTTTCGCCTTTCCCCCGTCAATCGCTTGCTCACCCTGGCGGCAGTCACGCTTCTTGTTTTCCAGAGTCACATCGAACGCCAGTTCGCTAGCCAAGCTTCCCCCCAATCGTTTACTACCTACTCGCAAACCATTCCGGGCACCACCATCGCCTTCGATATGGTGCCTATTCCGGGCGGCCGCTTTCTGATCGGTAGCCCGGAGGGCGAGGCGAACCACCAGAACGACGAAGGGCCGCAGATCGAAATTGCGGTCGACTCATTCTGGATGGGGCAGTACGAGGTAACCTGGGACGTGTTTGAGGTATTCGCCTTTCAGGAGCTAGAAAAACGACTTGCTACCGAGTCCGGCGGACTGGAAGCGGCCAATATTCCGAGCGTTGACGCCGTGTCGCGTCCCACCCCGCCCTACCTGGACATGAGCTTTGGGATGGGAAAGTACGGCTACCCGGCCATCTGCATGACGCAATACTCAGCCACCTCGTTCTGCCGGTGGCTCACCGCTAAAACTGGCATTTTCTACCGCCTGCCCACCGAGGCCGAATGGGAGTACGCCTGCCGGGCGGGCACCACCACCGCCTACTCGTTCGGCGACGACGTTGCTCAGCTCGACGACTACGCCTGGCACTACGGCAACACCAACGGCGGCTACGAAAAGGTAGGCACCAAGAAACCGAATCCGTGGGGACTATACGATATGCACGGCAACGTAGCCGAGTGGACGATGGACCAGTACAATCCGGCGATCTACGCCACCCTGATCGACGAGGCGGCCCAAAACCCCTGGAATGTGCCTACCGAACTATATCCGCGTACCGCCCGGGGCGGCTCGTACGACGACGACCCGGAAGTGCTGCGCTCGGCGGCCCGCATGCCCTCGAGCCCCCGGTGGAAGCAGCAGGACCCGCAGATTCCGAAGAGCCGCTGGTGGCATACCGATGCGCGCTGGGTGGGCATCCGCCTGGTGCGTCCCGCCAACCCACCCGCGCCTGAGGCACAAAAAAAATACTGGCTAGAACCGATTGAAGATTTATAATTTTAGATTCTGTACAGACGCCATTAATGGCGTCTCAACCAAAAATTAAACACTATGAATGACCAACTAGGAATGAACCGACGCAAATTTGTCCGCAACTCAGCCGCCGCTACGGCAGGCGGGATACTGCTTAGCCAATTGCCGGTGGAAGCCAGCGCCTACGTCGGCGGCAACGAAACCCTGCGGGTAGCGGTGATCGGCTGCGGCGGACGCGGCACCGGAGCGGCCGACCAGGCCCTGTCGGTATCACAAGACGTGAAGCTGGTAGCCATGGCTGATGCCTTTAAGGACCGCCTGGACGAAAGCTACGAGAACCTCAAGAAGAAGCACGGCGAATCGGGGCGTTTGGACGTGCCCGACGAACACAAATTTGTAGGCTTCGATGGCTACAAAGAGGCCATTGCCCTGGCCGACGTGGTGCTGCTGTGCACCCCTCCCGGCTTCCGCCCCCTGCACTTCGAAGAGGCGATTAACGCCGGAAAGCACGTGTTCGCCGAGAAGCCCCTGGCCGTCGACGCCCCTGGCGTGCGCAAGGTGCTGGAGACCGCCAAAAAAGCGAAAGCGAAAAAGCTCAACGTGGTGGTGGGCTTGCAACGCCACTACCAGCCCAGCTACCTGGAACTAATGAAGCGCCTGCACGCCGGAGAGATCGGCGATATCACGGGCGGACAAGTCTACTGGAACAGCAGCGGCGTCTGGGTGCGCCCCCGCGAGCCCCAGCAAACCGAGATGGAGTACCAAATGCGCAACTGGTACTACTTTACCTGGCTGTGCGGCGACCACATTATGGAACAGCACATCCACAACATCGACGTGGCCAACTGGGCCAAGCAGGCCTACCCGGTAAAGGCCCAGGGTATGGGCGGTCGCGAGGTGCGCACCGGAGCTGATCACGGACAAATCTTCGACCACCACTACGTGGAATTCCATTACGAGGACGGCACCATCATCAACAGCCAGTGTCGCCACATGGAAGGATGCATGAACAAAGTAGCCGAAACCCTGGTGGGTACCAAGGGACGCGCCAGCACCGACGGCAACACCGAAATTACCGACCTGAAGGGCAAGTCGCTGTGGCGGCACCGCGGTAAAAACGATGCTAATCCTTACCAGGTGGAGCACGACCGTCTGTTTGCCAACATTGTAGAAGGTGGCGCGCCGCTGGCCGACGCTGAGAACGGCGCGAAGAGTACCATGACTTCGCTGCTGGGCCGCATGGTGACCTACTCGGGCAAAGAGATCACTTGGGATGAAGCGTTGAACTCAGAGATTAGCCTGGCACCGCAGCGCTACGCCTTTGATGCCAATCCACCCGTAATGCCCGTAGAAGGAAAGTATCCGGTACCGGTGCCCGGAAAGACCAAGGTAATTTAACATATCCAGCGGAGCGAGTTGAAACGATAGCTACTTATTTATTCAACTCGTTCGCTATCTTTACCGCGTCATTCTTCCGAACCAACGCTGATCTACGCCCTGCTTCTTGCCAGTACCTCTATGCTCCTCACCATTGCTTCCGTAATTACCGCGCTTGTTCTGGTGGTAGTAGGGGTTATGTTGCTGGGAAAAAACAAGGACCTTAAGACGCTCTTCCGGCTCTACCGCTCTCCCCCCACCCTGTATCACGATGGCCCCTACATCACCTACCTGGAAGACCGGATGCTAATTCATCGGGGGGAGACCTACCAGGAAAAGCCCGTTGTGCTGCGCGACGAACTGCCCTTTACGGAGCGGCAGCCGCACTCTTTTTCGTGTTATACCGATAGCGAGGTGCCTCTCTCGTTTGAGTTTACGCTACAAAAGAACCTGAACATTCCCCCTACCGAGTACGACGCTCCCGAACGCCTGCTGGCGGTATCGGACATCGAGGGAAACTTCTATGCCCTACAGCAACTGCTGGTGGGTAACGGGGTGATGGATCAGGACTTTAGCTGGACCTTCGGCGACGGGCACCTAGTGCTGCTGGGGGATTTGTTTGACCGAGACATTAACGTGCTGCCCTGCCTGTGGCTTATCTATAAACTGGAGCAAGAGGCGGCAAGCCAGGGGGGGCAAGTGCACTTTATCCTGGGTAACCACGAAGAGATGAACCTGCGGGGCGACGAGCGGCACCTGCGAGAGAAGTACCAGCGCTTCGCCCGCGAGTTGGGAGTGCAGTACTACGAACTGTTTAGCAACTACACTGAGCTAGGGCAATGGATCAGAACCAAAAATGCGGTTGAAAAAATCGGCCCTACCTTGTTTGTGCACGGCGGCATCAGTTACCTTATCGAAGACGCTAAACTTACCCTAAAGCAGATAAACCGAACGGTGCGCCGCTACATCGGCGTGGTAGAAGTTGAGGAGGACGGCCAACTGCTGATGGGCAACAGCGGCCCCCTCTGGTACCGAGGCTACTTCGGAGGCAACATCACCCAACGGCACATCGATCGCGTACTGCAAACCTACCAGGCCGAACAGATGGTGGTAGGCCATACCATGGTGCCTGAGGTTATAAGTTTGTTTGAGGGACGCTTATACGCCATCGACGTGCGGCAGCCTACCCGGGTGGCTTCAGGAGTGGCACGCGGACTGTGGATTGAGCAGGGAAATTTTTACGCTACCGACCAGCACGGACAGCGCAAAGCCGTGGTGCCCCGCTAGCGGCAGTCTTTGCTAAAGAACTATTGCCGGTGCCGCGCTTCCAGCACCTTGATTACGTCGGCCAGTGGAATCTGCTTTTCTTCCAGCAGCACCAGCAGGTGAAACACCAGATCGGCGGCTTCATCGCGAAAGCGCTCATCATCGGTATCTTTCGCTTCGATGATCAGCTCGACCGCTTCTTCTCCTACCTTTTGGGCAATCTTATTCAGGCCATCGTGGAATAAGCTGACCGTATACGACGACGCTGCCTCAGGATCATGCATCTGCTGCTTGCGCTCGCGAATGATACCGATCAGGGTGTCTAGGAACTTAAGGTTAGCGGTAGGAGGCGCTGGTTGGTTGCTCATACGATTCGAATAGGAATATTGCGTTGAGCCAGGTACTGCTTGAGTACCGGCACGGGAATTTCGCGAAAGTGGAAGATGCTGGCCGCGAGCGCCGCGTCGGCTTGTCCGGCGGTAAAGGCATCGTAGAAGTGTTCTTCGGTACCCGCCCCTCCCGAAGCGATTATCGGAATGCTAAGCTCTTCAGACAGGCGGGCCATGATGTCGTTGGCGAAGCCCCGCTTGGTGCCGTCGTGGTCCATCGAGGTGAGCAAAATCTCGCCCGCGCCCCGCTCCTGCACCTCGTGGGCCCAGGCAAAAGTCTCACGCTCAGTGGGGGTGCGTCCGCCGTGGGTGTGCACCACGTGCCGCTTGCCGCTACGGTGGTTGTCTACCCGGCGGGTGTCAATCGCCACCACAATGCACTGGCTACCGTAGTTGGCTGATAGTTCGTCGATGAGTTCGGGCCGCCGCACCGCCGCCGAGTTGATGGATACTTTGTCGGCCCCGGCGTACAGCATCGTTTCCACGTCTTCTGCCGTGCTGATGCCCCCGCCCACCGTGAAGGGAATGTTAATTTGCTCGGCCACCTTCCGCACCAGTTCGGCCAGGGTTTTGCGCTTCTCCACCGTGGCGGTAATATCGAGAAACACCAGTTCGTCGGCCCCCTCGTCGGCGTAAATTTTGGCCAGCTCCACCGGGTCGCCCGCGTCGCGTAGTTGCACGAAGTTGATGCCCTTCACGGTGCGTCCGTCTTTTACGTCGAGGCAGGGAATAATGCGTTTGGTGAGCATGTCGGCAAGTTATAAAAATTCTGCCAAGTCGGTTAGGGAAAGAGTGCCTTCGTAAAGCGCCTTGCCGATGATGGCCCCGTGCAGCCCGTTGTTTTTGAGCTGCCGCAGATCGTCAGTAGTAGTAATGCCCCCGCTGGCGATGAGGTGCACCGACGGCACCTGTTGGATAATTTCGTCGTAGAGCGCAAATGATGGCCCTTGCAGCAAACCATCTTTGGCCACGTCGGTGCAGATCACGTGGCGCACCCCCTGCTGCGCGTAGTCGCGAATGAAATCGACCACGTTGAGAGTACTCGCTTCCTGCCAACCGCTGATGGCAACGAGCCGGTCACGGGCGTCGGCTCCCAGAATGATTTTGTCGGCTCCATACTGGTTAAGCCACCCTAGAAAAACTTCCGGTTGCCGCACGGCGATACTGCCGCCGGTCACCTGCTGCGCGCCCGCCTCGAGCACCCGCTGCAAATCCTCATCCGACTGCACCCCGCCCCCAAAGTCGACCGCCAGCGCGGTGTGCGTAGCAATCTGCTCGAGTACCCGAAGGTTCACCACCGTGCGCTGCTTGGCCCCGTCGAGGTCTACCAAATGCAGGCGGCGGATACCATGATCGGCAAAGCGTTGGGCCACCTCCAGCGGGTTGCTACTGTACTCCTTCTTCTGCGCGTAGTCGCCCTGGGTGAGGCGGACACACTTGCCGTCGATGAGGTCGATGGCAGGGATAATTTCCATAGGTAGGCTTTATTTTGTACTTTTCGATTTGTTAACGAAACGATCAGAAATATGACAACCGTTGCAGAGAAACCAGATAAAAGGCGCAAAGAAGCACAAAGAAAAGCAGTTTCGCTCGAGGCTTTCAAAAAAAAGTATCTGGACAAGACTACCTACAAGTACGAATGGAACGACGGCCAGGTAGAAAAAAAAGAATACATAAAAGCCAACGAACGCTATATCATCAACAACATTATAAGAGCGCACACAAAAACCAAGAGTTTTCGCGAGGGCAACAGCATTATGGGTGAAGCCGATTGTTACTTAAGTACGTTGAGTGCCTACCGCCGTCCGGACGCTGCTTACCTGACTTCCGCGCAAATCAACTACCCCGAAACGGCAGAAGAAGGACCGCCCTTAGTTATTGAAGTATCATCACCTTCTAGCTTTGGGGGACAGAACATCGCCAAGATGCTAGAGTACTTTAGGGCAGGTACGCAGGTAGTCTGGTACATTTACCCCGAGCAAAAGCAAGTTTGGGTATACACCGCCCCCAAAGAGGTAACCATTTGCCACGAAGGGGACGTTTATACGGCTGATCCGGCAATCCCGGGTTTTAGGATAAACGTGAGCGATATGTTTTCAAGACCAACGTTCGACAGCAAGTAACCCACTCTTACCAAACTAACCCCACTATTTTTTGATGAGCAACTTCATTCGTTTTTTCCTGCTTTATTTGGCGGCTAGCGTGGCTAACCGGGCCATCGCTCAATCCGATACCGCTTCCGTTTCGCTCGATAGTACCTTTACCGTTGGAGTAGCGGTGATGCCGCCCTTCGTGATCAAAGATCAGGACAAATTGTGGGACGGTATCAGCGTGCAACTGTGGCGCGAGATAAGCGACGAGCTCAACATCGACTACGAATTTGAGGAAGTGCCGCCCGACTCGCTGGTGGCGCGGGTGGCCCGCGGTGAACTGGATCTGGCACTGCTCGGTACCGTGACTGCCGAAGATGAACAACGGGTAGACTTCTCGCACGACTACTTTGAGACTACCTTGGGAGTGGCGGGTTCTTCTACCCAAAGCCTTGGTAGCATCCTGAAGGGGGTTTTTACCCAACGTTTCTTCAATATTGTGTTGGGCTTATCTATTATGCTGCTGATTGTGGGTGCTGCCATCTGGCTGCTGGAGCGCGGCGGCAACGAAGACCACTTCGGCGGAGAGCGCAACCCCTGGCAAGGCATCGGGTCGGGCTTCTGGTGGGCGGGCGTCACCATGACCACCATCGGCTACGGTGACAAAGCACCGGTTACTTTCTGGGGACGGGCATTGGCCCTGCTCTGGATGCTGATCGCCATGGGGGTTACGGCCAGCCTTACTGCCTCGCTGGTGTCGGCCGTGGGCGGAAGCGGTAGCATCAACGTGCCCGGTGAGTTGCGTTCGATGGACGTGGGCACTATCGAGGGCACCGACGCGGCCGCGTACCTCCGCGAAGAGCGCATTAAGTTCCAGCCCTACGACTCGGTGCAAGGCGGACTGCAGGCGGTGCAGCAGGGCGATCAGGAAGCCTTTGTGCACAGTACGCCCGTGCTGCGCTACTGGGTGAACGAGGATAGTAATTTGTCGGTGAAAGTAGAGGCCACCGACGTGCGTCCGCAGCGCTACGCCCTGGTGTTGCCTGCCGACAGTCCGTTGCGGGAGCCGCTCAACCGCTCCTTACTCAAAACGGTAAACGGTTCGGGTTGGCAAAGCGTGCTCAAGCGCTACGTGCCGAAGTAAGGACGCGATTCATCGCGTCCTTACAACGCCAAAAAATTCCGCAGAATCGTCTCTCCATCTTTTCCGCTCTTCTCCAGGTGCGGCTGAATCGCGTAGAAATTGTCTTTCTCTAACGCCACGCTGAAGGGCCGGATGTAGTCGTTGGTGGCCGTGGTATACGCGCTGAGTTCGGCGTAGTAGCTGTGCACGTAGTAGAGGTACGCACTGTCGGGCAGGTTTCGGCCGAGTACGCCGCCGGTGATCTTAATGTTGTTCCAGCCCATGTGGGGCACCTTGCGCTCGGGTGGAAACCGCTGCACCGCTACATCAAAAATGCCCAGGCAGTCAGCATCGCCTTCGGTAGAGTGGCGGCACATCAGTTGCAGACCAACGCAGATGCCCAGCACCGGTTGGGTGAGTCCCTTAATTACCTCGTCCAAGCCGCGCGCGCGCAGGTAGCGCATGGCCGAGCTCGCCTCACCCTGTCCCGGAAAGATCACCTTATCAGCCTGTCTGATTTCGGCAGGATCGTCGGTGAGCAGGGGTTCCAGGCCCAGGCGTTGCAGGGCGTAGACTACCGACTGGATATTGCCCGCGTTGTACTTGATGATGGCGACACTCATAGCGGGCAAAAGTAGCCAGAAAGGGCGAAGAGAACAACGGACCGCTTAGCAGTTTATGGCCAGCTACCGCCCCATCGTCATATCATCGCGCATGTTGCGCAGGTGGTTGATCAGCGCGCTTTCCCACGAAGCGTCGGCGTCCCAGGCGTTGCCCAGGTACACGTCGCCGGTGTAGATATGCTTCACGTAGTACTTGTACACCGGTTCTTGGTTCGTCGCTCCGGACTCGGTGGAGTAGCCCAGCATTTGTTTGATGTTACCCTCGCGCGTACGCAAGCGCTGCAGAATGTACTGAAAGCCATCCTGCCGCAGTTCATCCTCGCTGCGGTTGGCATCTACCAGGGCGTGCTCGTACGGATAAGGCTCAAAAATACGGACCACTGCTGAGTCCCGTGCATCACCAAAGCGGGGGATCGCCAGCTTGTCCAGCTTCAGGTCCTGGGCGAAGCCCTCGGCCCGGTTGCCCCGAATCACGTTACCCGACCCCACGAAAAATTCGGGCACATCGATTACCAAGAAGTTTTGCTTCTCCAGTCCGCTGCGGCGCACCGTATTGTCTAGCTGACGCGCCAGCGTGGCCGGAGTGCCCGCCACCATCAGAAAAGCTTTCTTTTCTCGATTCACGTAAGGGTTCTCCGTATCGAAACGGGCGATTAGCAGCGTGTATTCTTTGGCAGACTGGTCATGAGACAGGTAGATGATATTCTCAATGTAGCGTTGGTTGAGCTGTTTGGCCAACTGGCGGGTGGCATCGGGACCGGCGTTGGCGTCGGGCCAGTAGTAGTAGGCCACCGCGTCGATACCCAGGTCTTTGAAGGTGCCGTGCACTTCACGGGCCAGCGCCTTCCAGTCGCCCCGACGGCGGCCTGCCGCGTCGATCACGTCCACAAACACCACCGACTTGGTATGCAGCAGTTCTGGCGGAAGCTGATCGCCGGTAGTGGTAGCAAAGCGAAAGGCCTCGGGCAGGTTGGTCGTGTCGGATTGGGCGTAACCGTCCCGGGTTGACAGAAGAGCGGCTAGCAAGCAAAAGACGAAGTACTTCATGCGGATCGTTGGTGATTACCCGCGAAATAAACGCTTTTTAGGCACAAAAATTTCTTCGCCCGACTAGTTTCTGGTTCAGTGAGCGTTCAAACCCACTTTAATGGATCGTTTGCAGTTGGTTAGCGCCTTCCCCCTCGTCGGCGACCTAGCTGCCGTAGCATCATACGCTGAAAGTCGCGCTCCGCTTTCAGTAGCTGCAGCATCTGCTGCGCTGACAGTACTGTCAGCAGCCTTTTGGCAGAAGCTTGTTCCAGCGCCAGCTCTCGCTGCTTCAGGTCAAGGTATTCGTCAATGCGATCCTGGGCCTGCGCATCGGTCAGCGAATCGCCACCGGAGATGCGCTGCAACCGCCGACCCGCCCGCCGCAACGCGGCACGCTGCTCATCGATCTCGTTGTATACTGGCCAAAACCGTGCAGCCTCTTCGGGAGTGAGCGATAAGCGCTCGGTAAACAGCGCAATGCGGGCGTTTTTCAGCTTTTCGCCGGGCGGGCGTTGAGCCAAGGCAGTCGTACTTAGCATGAATAGTACGAAGAGAGAGACATATCGTTGAGGTATGTTAATTATTTTCATCGTACGAAAAGTCGTAGAAGTTGTCACTCGCGTCAAGTTGTTCAAGCAGCGCTTCCTGCTCGGCTTCGCTCAGCGAGGCGCTGCTCATCACGTCTACCTCCGCCAGCAGCAGGTAGTCTACCAGGGTTTCGGTGGGCACTTCGGCCAGCAACTGCTCCGCCGACGGGGCACTAGCTTGGGTCATCGGTGTTGTTGGGCGGGTTACCAACCAGACCGAAACTGCAGCGATGGCGAAAATACCTACCATCACGTAGGCCCAGCGGGGGAGCAAACCTAGGGTGGACGGAGAGGCGGCGGGGCCGTTTATCCGCTGCTGAAGCCGCGTGGGTAAGTCAGCGAAGTAACCCTCGGGCGCCACGAAGGGGTGTTTCGGATTCGATTGGTCGGGTCGATCGGCTTTCATGGTTTAGAGCGTTTGCTGTCGGACGTAGGTTTCTATCTTCTTTACGGCGTGGTGGTAGCTGGCCTTCAGCGCTCCCTGACTAGTACCCGTGATCTCGGCCATTGCTTCGTAAGACATTTCTTCAAAGTACTTTAGGTTAAACACCAGCCGCTGCTTATCGGGCAGCGTGAGCAGCGCTTTTTGTAACGTTCGCTGGGCCTCATCGCCGTCTATGTGCACTGATTCGTCGATCTTGCGCGATAGTTCGCGGGCTACCTCGGTAGCCGGTACGAACAGGCGACGGCGCTTTTTCTTCAGGAAGCGTAGGCACTCGTTGGTGGCGATGCGGTAGATCCAGGTAAACAACTGCGCTTCGCCCTGAAAGGTATCCAGCTTATTCCACACCCGAATAAACGTTTCCTGTACCAGATCGTCGGTATCATCGTGGTCGATCACCATCTTTCGAATTAGGAAGTACACGCGCTCCTGGTACTTGCGCACCAGCAGGTTAAAGGCGTAGTTCCGACTAGCGGGTTGCCTGAACTTCTCCAGTAGTTGCTCGTCTTCCAAATACAGCGTGGCGATCAATAAGACTAGTTTTTTCTGATTCTCTCCGTTAGACCGTCGGGTTGCTCAAAGGTTTAATGAGGCTGCTTATAAAAATATTACTGCTACTCGTTAAACCTTTCGGGGGGTAGACTTTCAAAGGAGTATCTATGTTTAACAAAATTATGATACGATGAAACGATTATTGATGATTGTCTGCACCGTGGGTACCGTAGTCACTGCCCAGGCCCAGCCAGCCCCCGAGCGCGGCGGCACGCCCAGCGAACGCGCTGACAAACTTACCGCAAGAATGGCCGAGAACCTGGACCTAACCAACGAGCAGCAGGCCAAGGTGGGCGAAATCAACCTGAGGTACGCCAATGAAGCGGCTAGCTTGCGGGAAGAAACACAAGAGCAGCGGGAAGAAACTAGAGCTAGTATGAAGGACATTCGAGAGCGGCAGGAAGCTGAGCTGAAGCAGGTGCTTACCGAAGAGCAGCAACTGAAGTACGAAGCCCGCCGCGACGAGCGAAAGGATCGCCGGAAGAAAAGAAGACGCGGTAGGCAGTAGGGTCATTGGGCGCGGATTTTATAATGAATCTGCGCCAATATATCTTTGATGAGTTATTTTAGTAGGCTAAAACTCAACCTTCATCATTCCTGCTTGGCCCGCTCTAGTATTTCAAAGGCTATGTTCTTG
>JBASAY010000152.1:0-78638 GCA_049650865.1 Tunicatimonas sp. | reverse complement strand
CCAAACTAATGCGTCATTCCGGAATTTTCTATAGTGAAACGGAAGAAAATATCCGGAATCCCCCGCTACAAAGACTTGTTGAGCACATTGCCGGGCTATTCTTCGTCGCTGTAGCGGGGGATTCCGGGTCTTCGCTATCGCTACGCTCCGGAATGACGGTACAATTCAGCTAAACCGGGAATTGCTGAGCTAATTTAGTAAAATCTCTGAACCGACGATCACTTTCTGTTTCTATTGCAAACAATAAGGCCCACCCCAGGCGTTAAGCTCACAACTTCCAATCCTTCAACTCACAGAATGAACACTGAGATCACCATCCCCGAAAAAAGAGAACGACAACTGCTGCCCGCTGATTTTCAGGTAACCACCTGGGAGGCGGTGAAGCCTTACTTCGTTGACCTGCTGGAGCGCGAAATCAACGCACCCGAGGACTTACGCCGCTGGTTTAAAGACCGTAGCGAGTTGGAAGCGGTGCTGTCAGAAAACCTGGCGTGGCGCTACATCAAGATGACCTGCGACACCACCGACGAGGAGCTGCGCCAGAGCTATACCGAATTCATCACCGAAATAGAACCTAAGATTGCCCCGGTGAGCAACAAACTCAACCAGAAAGCTTTGGGCAGTCCCTACTTGGATAAGCTGAAATCCTACGACGGCTACCCGATTCTTATCCGTGAGCTAGAAAAAGATGCCCGCATTTTTCGCGAAGAGAACATTCCGCTCAAAACCGAAGAGCAGCAGGCCGCCCAGCAGTTCGGAGCCATCTCGGGGGCGATGACCGTGGAGTTCGACGGCCAGGAGATCACCCTACAGCAGGCCGCCAACAAGCTGCAGTCGACCGACCGGGCCGAACGCGAAATCGCCTACCGCAAGATTACCCAGCGCCGCCTGCAGGACAAGGATCAGCTTAACGAACTGTTTACTACGCTCATCGGGCTGCGCGACCGCATCGGGAAGAATGCCGGGTTTGCCAACTACCGCGACTATATGTTCGAGGCGATGGGTCGCTTCGACTATTCGCCGCAGGACTGCTTTAACTTCCACGAGGCGGTGGCCCAGGAGGTGACGCCCATCCTGAACGAGCTGGCGCAGAAAAGAAAGACTCAGTTGGGCGTAGACTCACTGCGGCCGTGGGACAAGTCGGTAGACCCCCTGGGGCAATCGCCGCTAAAACCCTTTACCACCGGGGAAGAACTGACCGAAAAAACCATTCAGACCTTCGGGCAACTCGATCCGTACCTGGGCGAGCGCATTGCCGTGATGCGTCAGATGGGCCACCTGGACCTGGAATCGCGCAAGGGCAAGGCGCCGGGCGGCTACAACTACCCACTGTCTGAAACCGGCGTGCCCTTTATCTTTATGAACGCCACCTCGAACCTGCGCGACATGGTGACCATGATGCACGAAGGCGGCCACGCGGTGCATTCGTTTCTGACCCGCGACCTGGAACTTACTAACTTTCAGAACACCCCTTCGGAGGTAGCCGAACTGGCCTCGATGGCGATGGAGCTGATCTCGATGGACTACTGGAATCTGTTTTTTGCGGATGAAGAAGACCTGAAGCGGGCCAAGCGCGACCATCTGGAGCAACTCATTGAAACCTTGCCCTGGGTGGCTACCATCGATAAGTTTCAGCACTGGGTGTACGAGCATCCGAACCACCGCCCGGAGGAGCGAACGGAACATTGGCTGGATATCTACGCGACCTTTTCGGACAACGTAACCGACTGGAGCGGGTTAGAAAAAGAGAAGGCCCATCTGTGGCAAAAGCAGTTGCACCTGTACGAGGTGCCATTTTACTACATTGAGTACGGCTTCGCCCAGTTGGGGGCCATTGCGGTATGGAAGAATTACAGAGAAGATCCAAAGCAGGGGCTGGAGGGCTACACCAACGCGCTTCGGCTTGGGTATACTAAAACCATTCCTGAGGTGTACGAAGCAGCCAATATCCGGTTCGACTTCAGCACCGACTACATCCGCTCGCTCATTCAGTTCGTGAAGGAGGAACTGGATCAGGTAGGAACATGATTAATCATGTTCCTACTGATTAATCATGTTCCTACCGATTATCATGGACGTATAAAAAATTTCCTCGGCATGCCTACTATATTTCTAATTTTCCTTTATCTTTGAAAGATTTACAAAATTTACACCGTAACTACCGGTGTGTTTTAGCATCTTTCTAACCTATGAGACTTTTTCTAATCTTGAGCGGCCTGCTCTGCGGTATGCTTTCGGCTGCCCACGCCCAATCAAACGTTACCATTTCCGGACAAGTTACCGACGCCGACGACGGTGAGCCGCTGATCGGAGTTAATATTTTGGTGAAGGACAAGGTAATCGGCACGGTGACCAATGCCGACGGAAACTTTAGCCTGAGCGTGAACGAAAGTCTGCCCCTGACCCTGGTCGTCACCAGCGTTGGCTACGGACGTAAGGAAGTACCAGTAGACAGCCAGACCGACAATTTAGCCATTGAACTAGAGTACCAGACCCTGCTGGGGCAAGAAGTGGTGGTATCAGCGTCGCGAGTAGAGGAAAGCATCCTTGAGTCGCCAGTGTCTATTGAGAAGATGGACATTCGGGATATTCAGGCGGCCGCTGCTCCCAGCTTCTACGATCAGATCGTGAATCTAAAGGGCATCGACGTGAGTGCTCAGAGCCTCACGTTTAAGTCGATCAACCCCCGCGGCTTCGGGGCCAACGGCAACGTGCGCACCGTACAACTTATCGATGGCATCGACAACCAGGCTCCCGGTCTTAACTTTCCGGTGGGTAACATCGTCGGCATCTCCGAACTAGACCTGGAGAGCGTGGAGATTTTGCCCGGTGCCGCTTCGGCGCTGTACGGCCCCAACGCCATCAATGGCATCATCCTGATGAACAGCAAAAGCCCGTTCGACTACCAAGGGCTGAGCGCCGCGGTGAAGCTCGGGGTGACCCATCTAGACGGGGAAGATGCCGACCCGGCCCTGTACCAAAACTACGCGATCCGCTACGCCAAGGCCTTTAATAACCGCTTTGCCTTTAAGGTGAACGCTGAGTTTCTGCGGGCGGGCGACTTCCGGGGTGTAGACTACCGCGACCAGCAGGACATTGTGGAGCGTAGTGACGAGAACATCGATCCGACTAACCGGGCCGGTCGGCGCACCTACGACGGGGTGAACGTGTACGGTGACCCGCTGGTAAATGTGGGAGTAGTTGCCGCAGGCTCAGAAGACCTGGCGCTGGTGCGACCGTTGCTGCCCTTCGGCGAAGCCGGAAACTTTACTCCCACCGGCTACACCGAAGCCGAAATTCTAGATAATACCACCGAAAGCCTGAAACTGGGCGGAGCGCTGCACTACCGCGTCAACGACGACGTGGAGGCACTGGTGCAGTATAACTTCGGCTCGGGCAGCACGGTATACACCGCCAACGACCGCTTCGTGCTCGACGACTTCTCGATCTGGACGGGTAAGCTGGAGCTGCGGGGCGCAAACTTCTTCCTGCGAGCCTACACCACGCGCGAAAACTCGGGCGACTCGTACGCCGCCAACACGCTGGCCTCGCTGATCAACGTGCAAACCACCATTCCGGCTTATCTGCAGGGTTTTGCAGGGGCTCGCTTGCAGGGGGCTAGCATTGAGCAGGCACACGGCGCGGCCCGTGGTTTTAGCGATCAGGTACGTCAGCAAAACCTTAATAACGGTACTTTTGATCGCTTGTACGACTCGCTACGGCAGGTACCCATCTCGGAAGGAGGCGCCCAGTTCTTGGACCAAACCGGACTGTACCACTACGAAGGCATGTACAACTTGTCAGACCAGATTGACTTTGCTGAGGTGATTGTTGGGGCCAACTACCGCCGCTACGCGCTGGTGTCGGACGGTACGCTGTTCGCGTTGCAGGACAATGGCGATGAGTTTACCATTGATGAGTGGGGAGCCTACGTACAGGTGTCCAAAGATTTATTCGATGATAAGCTGGACCTGACCGGCTCGGTGCGCTACGATAAGAATGAGAACTTCAGCGGGCAGTTCTCGCCCCGGTTATCAGCGGTGTTCTCGCCCCAGGAGAACCACAACTTCCGGGCGTCGTTTCAGCGGGGCTTCCGCATCCCCACCACGCAGGATCAGTTCATTGACCTCGACGTGGTGACGCGCCGCTTGATTGGCAGTAACCCCATCCTGATAGATCGCTATAACTTTGTGGAGAACCAGGTGTACGCTACCAACAGTGTGCTGGCCGCCCGGCAGGAGCTTCGGGAAACCGGCAACCTGGCCGCCGCCGAGGCGCTTCTGAATCCGGTAGTGTTTGAAGATTTTGAAACCGAAAAAGTGAACACCTACGAGGTAGGCTATAAGGGCGTGCTCGGCGAAAAGCTGCTTATTGATGCGTACTACTACTTTAGCTCCTACCGCGACTTTATCGCTGAGTTAGACTTCACCCAAACCGCCAACGGCGATGGCCCGCCCTACGGAGGGGAAGCCGACCCGCAGGGTATTATTCAACAGACGGTAGGCACGCAGCGCTTCGGCTTCGACGTGAATGCCGACGGCACGGTAAACGCCCACGGCTTTGCCGTTGGGGCCGAGTACGTACTAGACCGGGGCTTCGTGGTGGGCGGCAACGCGGCCTTCAACCAACTGCTCGACCAACAGGATCTGATCGATCAGGGCTACCGCGCTTCGTATAATACCCCGCTGTGGCGTTACAATCTGAAGCTCGCCAACCGTAAGGTGACCGATAACTTCGGGTTTAGTATTAACTACCGCTGGCAAGATGCCTTTTTGTGGGAGTCGTCGTTTGGTGTGGGAGTGGTTCCGGCCTTCTCCACCCTTGATGCCCAGGTAAGTTATAAATTGTCCTCACTGAAGTCTATCCTAAAGCTGGGGGGCTCTAATGTTCTTAACGAACGCTACACCACCTCCTTTGGCAACCCGCGGATGGGGGCGGTCTACTACATCTCGCTCACCTTCGATGAGCTTTTAAACTAAGAAACATTATGAACACTCACTATATCGCCGCTATTGGCGGACTATGCGCAGCGCTCTTGCTAGGAGCGTGCAGCACTGAAGACGACCTTATCGAGGAGCGCAACGCCGATAACCCTCAGCCTATCGTTGAACCCCCGCCCAGTGGCACCTCGGGCACTGCTGACTTTACCAAGTACGTGGCCCTTGGCAATTCGCTTACGGCCGGTTTCATGGACGGCGCTCTTTACAACAGCGGACAGCAGAACGCCTTTCCGGCGATCTTGGCGCAGCAGTTTCAGGTGGAGGGCGTAGGCGGCGGTGCGTTCAGCCTTCCGGACATTAATTCTCAAAACGGCTTCAACACATCGCTCAACGACGGCAGTCAGCCTGGTACTATTTTCGGCCGGTTTGTTCTCAACCTCACCACCCAGAGCATTGAGCCTACGGTAGGCGAGCCGATTACTCCCTATGCTGGCGACCGAGCCCAGCTCAATAGCTTTGGCGTGCCCGGTGTGCGGGCCATTGATGCGGGAGTGCCGGGTTACGGGCAGGCTAATCCGTTCTTCGGTCGTTTTGCCTCCGCCCCTACCGCTTCACTGCTGGGTGATGCGGCGCTGGCGAAGGGCACCTTCTTCACGGTATGGCTTGGCAGCAACGACGTGCTGGGTTGGGCTTTGTCGGGCGGCAGCGCTCCCGATGGTGAAGCTGATCCGGAGGCGCAGTCCACCAATTCTGCTACCCTTACCAGTGTGGCCAGCTTCACCGAAGCTTACCAGGGGATTATTGCTAATATGCTAACCACTCCTGAGACGAAGGGCGTTGCTATTAACATTCCGCCGGTTACGTTGCTGCCCTTCTTCCGGGCGGTAGGCTACAATCCTATTCCCCTTGACGAGGCGAATGCTGCAGCCCTCAACGGCGGGTACGCGCAGTATAACCAAGGGCTGGACGGAGCGGTGGCCCTTCAGCAGATTACCGCCGAGGAGGCAGCCCGTCGCAAAATCAACTTCAGCGCGGCCCCTAACAATTCGGTGGTTATCGTTGACGAAGATTTATCGGACATTGACCTTTCAATAACTCAGGGGCTGCCTCCCGGATCAATCGTGCTACCCAAGCTGCGCCAGACCGAAGATACCGATCTACTGCTACTGCCGTTGGCTAACCTGCTAGGAGAAGAACAAACCGAGGGGGCAGGGCCTTACGGCTTGCAAGACGCGGTCACCGATCAGTACGTACTGACACTTAATGAGCAGGTGACTTTAATTACCCGTTTGGCAACCTTTAATGGAATTATCAACGGTATTGTAGCTAGTACGGAAGGGCGGGTAGCGTTGCTAGATGTAAACCCTTTGTTTGCCGATGCTTTTGGGCTAAGCAACGTTCAAGCGGCCCAGTTAGCCATGTCGCCCGAAGCCATAGCCGCAGCCGACGGCACCCAAGGACTCGTTGTTGATGGAGTAGTGTTAACCCCTACCTTCTTCCCCAACGGTATCTTTTCGGTAGATGGTATTCATCCCAATCCGAAAGGGCACGCGGTGGTGGCCAACGAAATCATCAGGGTCATCAATGAGTCGTTTGATGCAACCATTCCACGGGTGGACACCACTCCCTACCGTACAATTTTAGCTCCTCCGCTGATGTAATAAATCTAAGGCTGCTAAAAGTATCAGGCTGCTTCTTCGGGGGTAATTAGAGCGTTAGATCCAACCCTTCTGTGAGATTGGTGTAACAATGGTGCCAAGATTTAAACCCCGGGCTAATGAAGAAGATACTTATCTGTCTGATTTTGATTCAGTCATTTCAGTTCACACTACAAGCAAATACAACACTTAAGACTATGGGATGGAAGGTCAGTGCGATAATTATTAACAAAAAGTATGATAAGGAGGTGGCTGAAATTACCCAAGACCTTGGACTAGGTAATTCGGAGGTAGAAACTGAAACAACGCTCGGCAAAAGTCTTTATCCGAATAATTTATGCATCGGATTCTATAACGGAAAGACGATCATAACTCATGGATCCATACTTATGGACTTCTTTGACGAAAGTCCATCAGAAATGGAACAGACATTTTCAAAAGTTTTTGCTGATATTGAGATGGTAGTGGTAGGACAAATCGAGGGAGTCGGCATTAATGGATTCTCATATATCAAGAACGGAAAAAGGGTAAGGACTAAATTAATTGGTGAGGAAGAAGGAGAAATACTAAATATTGGGTCCGCACTAGAACTGGAAAAAAACTTAGATGATTATGATTTGCCGTTTGAGGCTTCAGAAATGTTGTTGGGGCAACGTCTTGACTCTGACGTAGTTTTGAGCACAAAGATGTACGTATTAAAGATTGTAGAGTAGACACACAGAGCGCATGAAATTTTAGTTTAGTGCGTTCAGTCCCGCGCAACATCGTTATCGTAGCAGCGCCTATCATTACCGATAGTAACGGAAGAATCTTTATCAACTCATAGTCAACTTTTACTTCCTCTTTAATATAGTCGACGACTAGCTGTATGTGTTGTATTTAGGCTGCTTCTTCGGCGGAAATTAGCTCGTTGGACACGTTCACCCAAGTATTACGATTCGCTTCTCAGGCATCGTTAGCATACGGTACGTAATCGCGCAGGACTTTGGTCTTCTACTAAGTTATTTTCGAGAACTTATTTGGGCTGGGTAGTCATAGTAGAGCATTATTCTCCGTTAGGTTGCTCTTTGAATAGTTCGTGAAGCTTTTGCTGTAACAACTTCTTGTTGGGAAGCTGCGTTTGATACTCTGATACGAGCGTAGGTGACAGGTTTCTGCTCAGAGCGTACTCCACTACTTCTGTGTCCTTATCTTTGCAAAGCAGTATGCCGATGCTCGGATTTTCGTGGGACTTTCGTACATCCCTATCTAGTGCTTCCAGGTAAAAGTTAAGCTGCCCCAGGTGTTCGGGCTTAAACTTATCGGCTTTTAGCTCAAAAGCGACCAGACACTGCAATCCCCGGTGGTAGAACAGCAGATCGAGGTAAAAGTCACTGTTTCCTACCTGTACTCTATACTCTTCGCCGATAAACAGAAAATCTTTGCCCAGCTCCAAGATGAAATCTTTCATCTGTCGGATCAGCCCCTTTTGCAGATCGCTTTCACTATGCGGCTCAGCAAGATTCAGAAACTCAAAGACGTACGTATCTTTGAACGCATTGGTGATATCACGGTGAGTTTCTTTTACCGTTGGCGGGAGTTTTTGGTTACCGATCATTGTCCGCTCAAACGCTCCGCTGTTGATCTGTCTGTCCAATTCTCTTTTACTATACTTCTCCTGGGCGCACAGCCGCAGGTAGAACTCTTTTTCCTCGATGGTTTTAGCCCGGCTTAAAATGATCAAATTATTGGTCCAGCTAATTTCTCTCACCACTGGTGAGAGTTTTGGAAAATCCCGATAGGTTTCGTAGAACTGCTTCATCCGCCACAAGTTCTTATCCGAAAACCCCTTCAGATCAGGCTCGTTTTGTTGCAGGTATTCGGCTAGCTGACTCACCACGGCGTCGCCCCACTCAGCATTACTAATTCGGTGGCTGATGTACTCCCCACCTGTTAATACAGATTGATCAGCTCGGTATTGACCAGCTTGACAGCCTTGACACGAGCTTGTTTGATAATCTCTACCAGTTCACTGAACGTCTGCAATGTCATGAATTTAAAGCACCGTATCTCTGAGCAGCTAAAAATTGACCAGAGCGCGGTACTGAGAGTAAGGAATTCGAGTTTGTCGGTATACTGGCGTACCAGAGTAATAAAGTGGTACAAAGGGGTCGATAGTTATAAAATACTAAAACCCATGGTTAAGCAATGTGCGACCAATCGATGATAGCTTCACTTGTCCTTTGAGAAAAACACCTTCTCCGTTCCCAAACAGTATTTCCCTTCTTTTGTCTTCTCTCTTGTCTTCTACCACTTCCTTGGTCAACAAACCAGACAGTACCAATCTTTCTTCAATATGCTGAACTTGATAGTCATTTTTCTCAAAGGACGACTGCATTACTATGCATGATGTTGAGTATTCAGCAAAAGGGCAATAGCTAGTACGGTACTACCTATGCTGCTTCCTCGGCTGTAATCAGATCATTAGATACGTTTACCCATGTAGGGCGGCGGGGACGCTTTAGGGTAGCAGATTTAACCTCCCGATGCTCTTTGGTAGCAATCACTAGCATAGCTACGGAGAAAGCCACTAACACAAGGGCAAGTAAAGTAAACGCAAATGTTATCATTAGATCAAATGCCTTCGTAGCACTCCTGAAACATTGTCTCGATCTTATCTAGGAGGTTTGGCTCCTTGTTCCTTTTGTTAAGGATAATGTAAGTGCTTTTTTCTACGTTCATTACATGCTTAAAACGCTCAGTACTAAAACGGTTTTGGGTAGTCTGGCGGTAGACCCTGAACCGTTTGTTGTTGGCTTCCATTTGCCTATCCTTCTCTTCAGACGTAGCTACCCCTATAAAGCCGAAAGATGCGCTACTTTTCTCAGATAGAATGCTTGCCATAATATTCACACAAGTAGACAAAATGCGAAATGCGTCGCCATCACCGGTTAAAAGATTATATTTATTAGGTGAGTCTTTGTGACTCTTCAAGTAAAATTTTATCGCGTAGGTATCATACAGTACTCTTCTACCTCAACTATGTAGGTATGATTGAAACGCGACTTGAAATGATAGAGGTATCTGGTCTGGAGGTATTCTTCGTTCCTCCTTTCCTTATATACTAGATGAAAGTCATACCCGGCCGGGGGCATTACATTACATAAGTATACGCTTTGCAACGACTAGCTGCCACCTCTTGCTTAGAAAGTACTACAAACTCACTTTTACGGTTGGTCTTACATAAATATACGCCTTTGTATCGCGGGGCAACGTTTTTAGGCTTATCACTTAGCCTTTTAGGTTTCAAAATAGACATGGTTAGAGAGTTAGAGTGATTTCTTATGCACAATAACGGGAATATATCTCAATTCGTTTTTGCCGAGGTAAGATAAAAAGCAAACATCTTATAAAGATCATGTGACTTTTCAAATTTTTGTATTAAATGATTGAGTATAAGTATCTGAAAATCAAGCGATTACAACAAAATAACCACTAATCATTGTAGCCCCTCCAGGAATCGAACCTGGATCTAGAGTTTAGGAAACTCCTATTCTATCCGTTGAACTAAAGGGCCTTGCTAAACTTTCTCCAAAAGTACAGCATTTCCGGGGCTTGTTCAACCCCCTACTTTGCCGGTTATACCGTTCCGATAGGTCGTACTCTCAACTAATTTTGCGCTAGTGCTCAGGCAAACAATGTCCGTAACGAGTGGTTGGACAAAGCAATATTTACGGACTAAATTCCTGCCTCAGCTATGCGCATCGAAGACCACTGCATTGTGACCATGAGCTACGAACTACGAGAGCAAGATGAGCGCGGGGCGGTGCTTGAAGTGATGGACATTGCCTATCCCTTTATCTTTTTTTACCCGTCCGACAACCTACTTCCTTCCTTTCAGCAAAATATTCACGGCCTGGCCCACGGCGATGCGTTTAATTTCACGCTGGCCGCTTCAGAAGCCTACGGCACGCACCAACCGTCGCTGGTGGTGGAGATTCCCATCGAGCGCTTTGTGATCGATCAGGAAGGGGCGGATTCTATCCGCGACGTGGGGCAGTACGTAGCTGTGAAGGATGATCAGGGGCGGCAGCAGAACGGGAAGGTTGTTAAGAAAACCGCTACCGAACTCACCGTCGACCTGAACCACGCCATGGTCGATAAGGACCTGTTTTTCCAGGGAAGAATCTTACGGGTACGCCCCGCCTCGGTCGATGAGATGATTCAGAAACGATACATCATGCCCGACGGCATTCGCTTTTAGTACCGCTCGGCACCCTTCAAACGCCAATCTGTCTCAATTGCAGCCTTCCCCATCTTCCAGATAAGGCAGCTTACTGATGCGCCCAGTCGTACTGATCCAAAGTTTCTAGCGATGCCTTTAGCAGATCGATGCAAGCCTGGATGTCTTCCTTGTGCGCCATCTCGATGACCTGGTGCAGGTGGCGGGTAGGGATAGAAATTGCCCCGGCGATGGCGCCGTGCTTGCCCATGCGTTGCACTCCCGCGGTGTCGGTGCCCCCGGCAGTAAGCACTTCTAACTGCCACTTGGTACCGTTTTTGTCGGCCGTCTGCTTCATAAACTCCACCATGCGGTAGTCGCAGATGGTGGAGGCATCCATCACTTTGATAGCCGCTCCCGCGCCCAGGCTGGTGATCCGCTCGTGGGGTTGTGCGCCGGGCACGTCGAAGGCAATGGTCGTGTCGAGTCCGATGCCAAAGTCGGGATTGATGTGGTGGGCGGCTACGTTGGCTCCACGCAAGCCTACTTCTTCCTGCACGGTAAATACGCCGTACACGTCGTAGGGTACGTCGCCCAGTTGCCGTAGGGTTTCCATCAGAATAAATACCGACACCCGGTTGTCGATCGACTTGCAGTTCACACAGTCGCCCATCTCGATAAGTTCGCGCTCGCGCGTGATGGGGTTCCCCACCTCCACCAGCTCCTTTACCTGCTCAGCCTGCATGCCCAAATCGATGAAGTAGTCGGTCGTCTGCGGATTCTTCTTACGTTCTTCCGGACTCATCACGTGGATGGGTTTGCTGCCCATCACTCCTACCAGGTCTTGCTTACCGTGCACGATGACGCGTTGGGCGGTAAGGGTCTTGGGGTCGAAGCCGCCCAGGGTGTGAAAGCGCACGAAGCCCTGCTCATCGATATGCTTCACGATAAAGCCAATCTCATCGAGGTGGGCGGCCACCATTACCTTTTTACCATCGGGGTTGCGTGTCCCTTTCTTCAGCGTAATTACACTGCCTAGGTTGTCTACCTTTAGCTCATCGACCAGGGGCTCTACTTCTTCAATAACCAGTGACCGCACCAGGCGCTCGAAGCCCGGGGCACCGGGTACCTCGCAGGTCTTTTTAAGCAATTCTAAATTCATTGTTCTGTTAAAGTTTATTCGGAGCGCGAACTTACAATAATTTTTTTGTGAGAATGGGGTAAATTGCGATAACGAAATCAAAAATAACTCTGGTGGATGTGGCACTCCGGCCTTTTTGGCAAAGGTTCTTTCAACTCAATTGGAAATTCGGATTAGGGTTGGTGCTGGCGGTGTGTATACCCCGCTTCGCACTCGTTTTGCGGGCCAACCAAACCGGTGATTACAGCAGTATCGGTGTCATTATGACTATTTCTGCGCTGGTGCCGTTTTTGTTTCTTTCAAAGCAAGGGAGAAAGAAAATTGGTATCACTCCTCCGGCCAGTTATCGCTGGTTGCTCTACTCATTGGTGGCGGGTACGGCGATTAGTGTGCTGTTATTCGCATTAGGCTATATTCTGTACGATCAAACTCTTAGCAACTGGTACATTTACGTAGGCCGATCGTACAACTTGCCCGAAGGCTTAGGCGGCCAAGACAAGCTAGTTAGCTTCATTATTTTTGCGACCACGGGTATGATTTTCAGTCCTGTGGGCGAAGAACTGTTCTTTCGCGGCATTGTGCACAGTAGCTTTGCCGCAAGTGTGAGAGAGGCAAAAGCGACGGTTATTGATGGTCTTTCCTTTGCGCTCACGCATCTGGCGCACTTCGGTATCGTATACGTTTCAGGAATATGGACGCTGCTACCGGTACCGGCCACCCTTTGGGTGTCAGGCATGTTCATTACCAGTCTGGTATTTGTAGCTTGCAAGAAGAAAACGGGTTCTTTGCTAGGAGCTATCCTCAGTCATGCCGGATTTAACCTAGCGATGATCTACTTCATCTTTTACCATCTGTAAACAAAACTGGCTACCTTTCGGTCAGGTGATCCTGAACCGTTTCGTAAGTCATTCAATGTTTTTACTTCTGCCACTTTAGCGAGTCTTCCCAACCTCAAACCCATGCGACAACGACTACTTAGTGAAGGGGCCCACGAACTGACCTACGAAATCCGGGGCATCGTGCAGAAGGCCAAGCAAATTGAAGCCCTGGGCTACCCGATCTTTTGGGAGAATATCGGCGACCCCATCAACAAGCATTACCAACTGCCTGACTGGATCAAAGCCGTGGTTACTGATTTGGTGCAAGATAACAATACCTACGGCTACTGCGACTCAAAGGGGGTACTCGAGACGCGTCAGTTCTTGGCGCAACTGAACAACCGGCGCGGGGGCGCGCAGATTACCGCCGACGATGTGCTGTTCTTCAACGGCTTGGGAGACGCGATCTCTAAGCTGTACCAGTTCTTGGTGCCCACCTCGCGCGTTATCGGGCCGTCGCCCTCCTACTCTACCCACTCGTCGGCTGAGGCCTCGCACGCCAATAGCCAGCCGCTTACCTACCGCCTAGACCCAGACAACCACTGGTATCCTGATCTGGACGATTTGGAGATGAAGATCCGCTACAACCCCAATGTGGTCGGCATTCTGCTGATCAATCCCGACAATCCGACCGGGGTAGTGTATCCGCGAGAGATTCTGGAGCGCATGGTGGCGCTGGCGCACCAGTACGATCTGTTTGTGGTAGCGGACGAAATCTACCTCAACATCACGTACAACGGGGCCCAGGCGTACGCGCTGGCTGAAGTGATCGGCGAGGTGCCAGGCATCTCCATGAAGGGCATCTCCAAAGAAATTCCCTGGCCCGGGGGGCGCTGCGGGTGGATGGAGTTCTACAACCGCTCGTCGTCGGCCGACTTTCACGAGTACTGCACCACGCTGGAAAACGCCAAAATGATCGAGGTGTGTTCGACCAAGCTGCCACAACTAGCCATCCCCAAAATTATGGGCGACGCCCGCTACCCGGACTACCGACGGTCGTACAACGAAGCCATCGGGCAGCGTAGTCACCAGATCAACGAGCTGCTGCGCGACCTGCCGATGCTGCGTTTCAACCCTACCTACGGGGCGTTCTACAATACGATTATCTTTCGGGAGGGGGTGCTTAACAACCAACAGACCCTGGCGATCGCCGATGCGCGCGCCCAGCAGTTGCTTGATAAGTGGTTAGCCGCTGATGAAAGTATGGCTCCGGACAAGCGATTTGTGTACTACCTACTGGCCGCCCAGCAGGTGTGTGTAGTGCCTACTTCTTCGTTCTGCTCTGATCGGCAGGGGTTTCGGGTAACCTTGCTGGAGAACGACGAGGCGGTATTGCTGGAGACTTTTCGCCGCATCCGCGAGGCCGTACTAGCCTACACCGCGAGCGCTTAACGCCCCATCAGTACAAACGCTCCCCAGTAGTACGGATCGCGGCGGGTGCGCATCACGGTGAGTTGGGCTTCCCGCAGGGCGGTGGCCTTATCCGCCCCACCCAGCCAGCGCTTGTAAAACACCTTCATTAGATCCAGGGTAGACTGATCATCTACCTTCCATAGGCTCATCAGCACTCCCTCGGCCCCAGCCACCAAGAAGGCCCGCTGCAGTCCGTAGACCCCTTCACCGTTTCTGATTTCCCCCAGCCCGGTTTCGCAGGCACTCATCACCACCAGTTCGGTACCGCTCAGGTTCAGGTTCTTGGCTTCGTAGGCGGTAAGGATTCCGTCTTCGTGCTGCCCGCTTCCGAGCGGCGGCCACCCGGGTTGCTGTAGGGTGTTGGCCGCCCCGGCCAGCAAAAGCCCCGAACGAAGTAGCGGGTTAGCCGTCGCGTTAGGCAGGTGCAATCCGAAGGCGGTAGTATGCTCGCCGTGAAGAAGGTTGCTTAAGAAGTAGCCGTGCGTAGCGATGTGCAGCAGGCGCGGCGGAGCCGCCAGGCTTTTTACAACCTCTTCTTGGGCTTCGCCCGCCAGATAGGTACGCGCTGTCCACCGGTGATGGCGAAGCAGTTGGGCGATTTGGTTCACCTCCTGCTCGGTTCCGGGAAGCGTATACAGGTCAAGGGTATCCACTGGATAACGCAGCGCGTCCCGGTCGGCGGTCGGCGCCAGTTCAGGCGAGAGTGCGGCATTCTCACCCTTCAGAATCTCAGCGGGGCCCCGGCTAATTCGATAGCGGGGAGCGCCCAGTAGGTAGGCCTGGCGGGGGGTTACTACCCGCGACGAGCGCAGCAGCTCGCGGGTGCTGCTAAGGGTGCGGATCGCCTTCTCCTCGACGAGAAAACGCTTGGTGCGGGGATTAAGAACACTGTTGAGGTTGATCTTATGGTATACCCCATCCGGGGCCACGTAGACCGTCGTCGTCTGAGGAGGGAGCAACGACGCGATAGGCTCCCAGTACTGATCGTACGAAAGCCCGTCGGGTACCCGGAAGTCTATCGCGTTCTGGTAGTAATAAATGTTCTTGCTTTCCATCGCTTCGCCATCCGACAGCAGCACCGCCGATGGCGATTCCGATTGAGAGGTAATCGCCAGCGCGATGTAGAAGAGCGGATGCCCCTTGCCCTTTTCTATCCGGACAATTTCAACGGCCGCTTCGTGAGGCTGCAACTGCTGCCGGATATCACGCCAGGTGAACCGGCGGTCTCTCAGATCGTCGGCAAATTGGGTAGAACGCAGCGAGAGTTCTTTCTCCAGGGCGTTGGCCCGGTCTTCCAACTGTTCGACCTGATCTTGTTGCTGCTGCCACTCGGCCGGAGAAAGCGCGTAGCGCCGAATGAGCGCCTCTTTGGTGGCCACCCACTGCTGGTAGCGGCTGATAAGCGCTTCGTCGTTGCTGCGGCTGATGGCCGCCCTGATCTGACTGGTGACGTTGAGCAGCATGGCCTTGGTGAGCAGTTGCAGGTTGTAGAAATCGCCCAGCAGGGCCTCCCTGGTGTCGGCCGAAGCCCGCGTTTGGTCAATAACCTGGTCAACGATGAAGTGCTGTATGGCCTGCAGAACGGGCTCCACACGCTGGTAAAAAGCGCTCTTTTCCTTTTCGCTTAGGGCAGGGAAGTACGTTTGCAACTGCTGGGTGTAGCGCTGCATCACCTCACGAAAGATGGGGGCGGCGCGCTCCGGGTCGCCCAGCCTATGATACAACGCCGCCTGTGCGTACAAACTAAAGGCGTAGTCAGGGTGCTGGTCGTTAAGGGTTTTTCGCCGGACGGCCACCACCCGTTCTATGCATTCGCGGGCCGGGGCGTAGTTGCCGGTGCTTTGGTACAGCAGCCCTAGGTTCAGTAACGTAGTAAGGTGCCGGGGGTGCTCCTCCCCGTACAGCGTTCGGCTAATATCAAGCGACTCTTCGAGCAGTGGCTTTGCTTGATCGTATCTTTCTTGGTTTTGGTACAACGCTGCCAGGTTGTTGAGCGCGGTAGCGTAAGAAGCGTGCTGCTTGCCCAAGCTTTGCCGGTCAATGCGTAACACTTCCTGGTAGAGCACTTCGGCGGTGTCTACCTCCCCAATAGCCTCGTAGAGGCCCGCGAGGTTCTGCGTGGCCGTGGCGTACTCGGGATGTTCCGCCCCGTACCAGTCCCGAAGCGTCTGCCGCCCAGCCAGAAACAAGGGCTTCGCCGCACCGTAGTTGCCCAGCGCCAGGTAGAAGTTAGCTAACTCAATGCGTACTCGAGCGTACTCGGGATGGGTAGGCGCAAAGTGCGCCCGCGTAACCACCAGGGCCGTTTGCAACTGTTGTTCGGCCGAGGGGTAGTTGCCCTCCGCCATCTCCAGCCGGGCTAGGTTTATCCGGGCACTACTTGTCGACGGGTGCGATTCACCGTACTGGGCAACCGCAGCAGCCAGCGCCTGCTCCAGCATCGGACGGGCCTGGCGGTACCGCGCCGCCTCAAGGTAGACCAGTCCTACATTAGCCAGCGCCTGTCCGTAGTCGGGGTGGTTGGCCCCAAGCAGGGCTTCCTTGATTTGGAGCGAGCGGTTGAGGAGTTCGGTGGCTTTGGTAAACTGACCCTGGACCTGGCACACCAGGGCGTAGTTGTTCAGCAGGTTGGCGTACGCATTGGTGGTGTCACCGCTCAGCTTCCTCTGAATTCGGAGGGCTTCCTGGTAGAAGATATCAGACTCTACAAAGTAGCCCAAATCGTGGTACAAGCCTGCCATGCCACTCACCGCAGCCACGTACGCGCTGCTCTGCGTTCCCCTTATCCGTCGGATGATCTCGGTGCTTCGCTTAAAGTAGTAGATCGCCGAATCGAAGTGAGCGAGCTTTTGCTGGTTTCGCCCCCGGTTGCCATAGATGGCTGCCTGCTGCAGTTCCTGCTCCGAAGTGGTTGGGGGGTGGTTCTCCAGGTGGCGGCTAGCCCGTGCGTAGTAGGCCTCGGCCAGTGCGTACTGCTGCTCTTGGTGGTACTGGGTTGCTCGGTTACTTAGCGCCACCGCGTACTGCCCGGGGTACCGGTAGGTAGTGTCCGTTTCCTCCAACGTTTCGTATAATGCCGCTGCCTCGTCGGGGCGGTCGCTCCGGTAAAGCGCGTTGGCTAGGTTGTCCAGGCTTGTCCACCAAGCGCCCGCCTGGGGGGTGTAGTGACGCTGGCGGATGTGGTAGGCTTGGGTGAGTTGCCCGATCGCCTCGTAGGTTGAGTCATAGGGCAATTGGGCAATGCCCAGGTTGTGCAGCACCCCGGCGTAAGAAAGGCTATCAATCGGACGGATCGCCTGGTACACCCCGAGGGCCCGTCGGTACCACCGAGAGGCCTGCCGCCAGTGGTCTTGGTTTACTAGCGCGTTAGCCAGGCGGTAGCAAGCATCGGCGTAGGCTAAAGAAAGGGTATCGCCCGACTGCCCGAATTGCGTAACCGACCGGTAGTAAATGCTATCCGCAGAGGGGGCAGTTGGAGTAGGTAGCTGGCTACGGAAGTAGGTGGCACGATCACGCAGCCTAAGGCTATCTACCCGATCGGCCGCCGCAATTACCCGCTGGTACAGCGAGTCGGCGCGGCGCAAGTGGCCCAAGCTATGGTATACTTTGGCCAGGAGGTACGGCAACCGCAGGGGCGGGGGGGCGTCGGCCGCTTGAAACGCTCGTTGGGCTTCGGTGAGCGAACGCTGTGCCGCCTCTAGGCTACCAACCCGCAGGTACAGCACCGCCTGCTCTTGCAAGGCTTCCCCGTAAGCCAGCGGTAAAGATTCGGTAAGCCGGGCCCGTGTCGCCACTTCCCGACGCACCCAGGTAAGGGCCAACGGGTAGTCGCCCGCTGCACTGGCAATGCGAGTAAGCAGGCGAAGTCCATCGGCGTAGGCTGCGCTACCAATTCCCTCGGACTGCTCCGTTGCCAGTAAACACCGCTGGGCCAGCTGGTAGCTATCCAGAACGCGCCCCGCGCCGAGTTGCTCGATGGCCTGCGGGCAGAAGGGAGTAGAAGTTTGAGCCGGAGCGCTACCCGCCGCTCCCAGAAAAAATATCACTGCCCACCAAGTTCTTCTCGCGGTCACGCCTAAAGATACGTGCTTTTATGGGAAAGAATGCACGAAAATATCGCCATTGTCCCTTTAGGGTATAGCCATAAAATTCTAGCTTGCAAGAAAAACACGCGTTTTATTATGGATCTCATGCAGAAGACCCGCTACTTGCTTTTTTTGCTCATACTTTGCGCCCACACCGGGGTAGGGCAAGAAACAAGGTGGGCCAGCCGAATTATTGAAGCGTCTCCCTCGTACCGAGAGGGATTCTTATTCAAGGCGCAGCTTCAGCACGGGGGCTACCCGGCCGAGCGCCTACTGGGCCAACCCAATGTGCTGCCCAGCAATAGCGGCGACAGTCCGAACGCTTGGGTGCCCAAGAAGCCCAACCAGGAGGCGTTTATCAAAGTAGGGTTCGACGACCCCCAGGCTATCCAGCAGATTGCCATTGCCGAGTCGCGCAACCCCGGGGCGGTTTACCAATTGTTCTGCTACGATCTTACGGATAAAGAGCACCTGGTGGCTACCCTTGATCCAGCTCCGGTAAACACCGAAGGCCGTATGTTTAACGTATTTATTGATCCGACCGACTACCCGGTACAAGCCCTAAAGGTGGTGCTACACGGCGATAAGGTATCTGGCTACAACGCCATCGACGCTATTGCGGTATCTTCATCTTCCGTCCCCATCCGAGCTGAAATTAACGTTGTGCCCGGACTCAATCCCGATGTAGCCCTGGACCCGCTGCTCACCAGTGCTGACAGCAGCACGGCTAACCTGAGCCCGATTATCTCGCCCGACGGCAACACCCTGTTCTTCGGACGGGTATCGCCTAACAACGTAGGGGGCGTGCGCGACGAGCAGGACATCTGGTATATGGAACGCAATAGCCCCACCGACGCGTGGAGCAAACCAAAAAACATTGGGCGGCCACTCAACAACAAACGCAGCAACTACGTGAGTGCGGTAGCCCCCGATGGCGACAGCTATCTGCTGCTGCTGGGGAACGCCTATCAGGAAGATGGAAAGATGAAAAACGGAGTGTCGGTTACCCGCCGCACCGAGAGCGGCTGGTCGCAGCCTGAGGCACTCAACATTGAGAATTTTTATAACAAATCCGACATTGCCAACTACTTTATGTCTGAGAATCAGCGCTTTTTGTTTATGGCGTTAGAGCGCGATGACACCGAAGGGGGGCGCGATCTGTACGTAAGTTTTAACCGGGGCAAGAACATGTGGTCCGAACCGATGAACCTGGGCAAGTCCATTAATACGGCGGACGTAGAGTCATCACCATTCCTGGCCAATGATACTACCCTGTACTTTTCATCCCGAGGCTACAGCGGCTTCGGCGGCGAAGACGTGTACGTAACCTACCGCACCGGCGAATCGTGGACCGAGTGGACCGAACCCGAGAACCTGGGGCCAGCGATCAACTCTGAGCAGGATGACACTTTCTTTAATGTGTCGACCGACAACAAGTACGCCTTCCTGACCCGGGGCACTACCCAGGGTGCCGACATGTACCAGGTGCGCATGCCGGTATTTCGCCGCCCCGGCACTCCCGACGCTGAGTACCTGGTGCGGGGATTGGTCTACAACGTAAAGAACAATATGCCGGTAGAAGCCGAGGCCGTTTTTGTGAGCAGCGAAGATTCATCGGTAGTCTTTCGTCGTCCTACCGGAGCCGACGGGAAGTTTGATTTGAACGTGCCGCCCGGCACCTACGACGTGTACGCTGAGAAAGACGGCTTCGCTCCCACCAACCGGCAGCAGGTAACGCTGAGTGAACTCGACCCTAACCAAGACGGGGTGGTGTTCCGCGACTTGTATCTGAGCGACGACTTTTCGGCCACCGACATTAAGCGAGAGCTAACGGCCAACCGGCGGGCCATCGCTGCCGAAGAAGTGATGTTCGCCCTTGATAGCTACCAGCTAGACCAGCGTTTCTACCGCCAGCTAAAGGATGTAGTCGCCTTTATGAAGGAGAATCCGGACGCTACGCTGCAGGTAGCCGGACATACGTGCTCGCGTGGCACCAGTACGCACAACCAGCAACTCTCGAAGCGCCGGGCCCAGGCGGTGGCCGATTACTTAGCCAAACAGGGAGTGAACCAGCGACGGGTGCGGCCGGTGGGCTACGGAGAGGCCAAACCCCTGGTAAGCAATGCTACCGAAGCCAATCGCAAACTGAACCGTCGGGTTGAGTTCGAGCTGGTTGACTAAGGCCTACGAAGTTTTCGCTCAGGCTTCGTGTGTACCTTTGTGATCGATTTAGCCGCCGAATGTTGATCCTTTTGCCCTAGGTTATGGTAACAGAATTTACGTCACCCGCGTAAGAACAATTATGCGTCGCTACTTAGTACTACTATTTATTTTTAAAGTACAACTACTGTGGGGTAGTCCCGATCCGCAGATGGTGTCTATGTTAGGGAAGATTGTGGACGCGGAAACGCAGCAACCGGTGGAAGTTCAGCTGAAGTACCAGTTGCTACCGGTAGGGCATACTACCGGCATTCGTAACTTCGCCAACGGCGACGGAAGTTATCAGCTTCCCCTTCAACCCCACCGCCAGTATCAATTAGAGGTCACCGCTCCCCACTATCAGCCCCTGCGCATCGTGGTACAGACCGATAGCCAAGCCAGCCTGCCGCGGGATATTTTGCTGCATCGCATTCCGCAACCCGGCGAACTGATCACTTTGTCGCAGCCCTTCCTGTTCGAGCGGGGCAAGCCCACCCCTGCCGCCGAATCGCAGGCGGTTATTGACGAAGTGAAGCGACTTCTGCAAGCCTACCCCACCATGAAGATCAGGCTGGAGGGACACACCGACCGCGGGAACGCCAAGCAGCTGATGCAACTCTCGGGCGAGCGCGCCGAGGCCATCAAAGACTGCCTGGTAGACGCGGGTATCCGCAAAAGAAGGATCAAGACCGAAGCCTTCGGAAACACCCAACTGTTATCGCAAGAAGACTCTTTTGAAGCCCGGCAACGAAATCGCCGGGTCGAGGTGCGCATCATCGAACTGTAACCCTTCCTTTTATTCGCCGGTAACTCTTTGTGAGCATCTCCGTTTTCTGTAAGTAAGCCCAACCTGAGTCTGCTCTTACAAAGGAATTATCGCATGAACCAAGATTTTTTGCACCGTTTGTACCAAGCTCATCAGGAGTGCCCCGGCTGTCCGTCGCCCGCTGCGGTTGGGCAAGTCTTCGGTGATTTGCTAGGCACGTTGTTTCCGAACTTTATGAAGATGAAGTTTACCGACATCGAGGATTTCACCGCGCATACCCACCAACTCAAACAGCAACTTTTGCAGCTGGTGCACCAAGGCACCGGGCAGCCTTTGCCCACCAGCGAAGCAGTCATCAATCAGTTTTATGCGCTTCTCCCCGAAATTTACGAGCACCTTCAGCAGGATGCCGACGCAATGTTTGCGGGCGATCCAGCCGCCGAAAGCCGGTCGGAGATCATCCGAACCTATCCGGGTTTCTACGCCATTGCAGCCTACCGGATGGGGCACGCCCTGCACGGTTTGGGCGTTAAAACTATTCCCCGCATGATGACTGAGCACGCCCACAGCCGCACGGGCATCGATATCCACCCCGCCGCGCGCATCGGCAGCCATTTCTTTATCGACCATGGTACCGGAGTGGTAATTGGCGAAACTACCGAGATTGGCGACCACGTCAAGATTTATCAGGGCGTTACGCTCGGGGCGTTGAGTGTTAGCAAGGAAGACGCCCGCAAAAAACGCCATCCTACCATTGGCGACCGGGTGGTGATCTACGCGGGAGCCACCATCTTGGGCGGAAACACTACCATTGGCGACGACAGTATCATCGGGGGCAACGTTTGGGTAACCCGCAGCGTCCCCCCCCGTACCAAGGTGTATTATCAAGCAAAAATGTACTACGAAGGTCCCGACCAGGTAGACCTGGTGGTGTACCGAGATGCCGCATCATGACTTTATCCGACTTAATTGGCAACACGCCGCTCGTTCATCTACAGACCATCCCTACCAATCCGAAGGTAACCATCTACGGTAAGCTAGAGGGACAGAATCCGGGCGGAAGCGTGAAAGACCGGGCCGCCTACGGAATGATCACCGGCGCGCTGGAGCGAGGCGACATCCAACCGGGCGACCGGCTCATCGAGGCTACCAGCGGCAACACCGGTATTGCCCTGGCCATGATTGCCCAGCTGAAGGGCCTAAAGATGACCCTGGTGATGCCCGAAGATGCTACCGCCGAGCGTATCCAGGCCATGCAAGCCTACGGAGCCGAAGTGATTTTGACGCCCGCCGAAAAGACCATCGAGTACTCCCGGCAGCACGCCGAAGAACTGGCGGACGGCGGCGACTACTTCATCTTGAATCAGTTTGCCAACCCCGACAACTACGGCATGCACTACCGCACCACGGGTCCGGAAATCTGGCGTGATACCGAGCAGAAGCTCACCCACTTTGTGTCGTCGATGGGCACTACGGGCACCATTATGGGCGTGTCGCGCTACCTGAAAGAGCAAAGCGCGGCGGTACAAATTGTGGGGGTGCAACCCACCGACGGCTCGCGCATTCCGGGCATCCGCCGCTGGTCGCCCGAGTACTTACCAAAGATTTACGAGTCCGAACGCGTAGACCGCATCATTGACGTGAGTCGCGATGAAGCAACCCAAATGACGCGCCGCCTGGCCCAGGAGGAAGGCATCCTGGCCGGTATGAGCAGCGGCGGCGCCCTCACCGCCGCCCTGAAGCTAGCCGACGAATTGGAAGAAGGAGTGATCGTAACCATCGTGTGCGACCGCGGCGACCGCTACCTGAGTTCGGGACTGTTTGCTGAATAAGATTACTAAGCTTCGCAATTTGCTTTGGTTCTATTGGCAGTATTGTCCATAAGCCCCCCGCTCCGCTGCCCCCGAACTACCCTTCCATACCCGACAGGCTTCGTCGAGATTACCCACCTGCCGGTGCGCCAAACCCAGATAGTACGCTACCTCGTCAGTAGTAGCATCCTGACGCAACGCCCGCTCCAGTAGCGGAATGGCCTGCTGGGGCTGTTCGCGTTTTAGAAAGTAGATGCCCTTGTTGCGGTACGCGTAGCTGTTATTCGGATCAAGTTTGATGCTTTGATCAATGTCCCGCAGCGCCTGGTCCAACCGCCCGGCTTGCAGGTGTAGATACCCCCGGTTGTTTAAGAAGTAGGGCTGGTAGGGTGTAACCGTCAGCGCCTGATCAAACGCCTGCTGCGCCGCTTCGTACTGTTCAGTCTTGGTGAACACCAGCCCCCGCACGTTGTAAGCGTTGGCTTCATCAGGATCAATCCCTATGGCACTTTGTATGTCCTGCTCGGCGGTTTCGTACTCGTCCTGGTAGTAGCGCACCGTGGCTCTATTTACGTAGGTTTCGGCATTGTTGGGGTCGAGCTCCAGCGCCCGGCTGAAGGCGGCAATGGCTTCGGGGTAGCGCTGCGCTCCGGTAAGGGCGGTGCCCCGCGTAAAGTGCACGTAGGCCGAATCAGGATAGTGGCGCAGCACCGTATCTAAGTCAGTGATACTAGAAGCGTACTCGCCCCGTTGGTAGTAAGCGTTGGCGCGGTTGTAGTAGGCATCCGTAAAGTCAGGGCGCTGGTTGATGGCCCGGGTGTAGTCGGTGATGGCCTCGGGGTAGTGGGCCTGCTCGTAGTGCGCGATGCCCCGGTTGTTGTAGCCCTCAGCGTAGTTAGGATCAACCCTGAGCATCTCATTGTAATAGCGGATCGCTTCTTGGTGTTCACCGTTCTGCAACTTCAAATTGCCCCGCAAAAAGAATGCGTCGCGCTCCTGCTGGGCACTCTGCTGACAACTGAAAAAAAATATGAAATAAGAGAGGTGAAATATGAGACGAAAAAAACTCATTCCTACCGACTTTTTCCAGTTTTCATATTTCATATTTCTCATCTCACATTTTTCATTTCACATCCACCTCGATGCGTTCATCCTGGTTGGCCAACTGCCAGGCGGTGTAGAACACCAGGCGCGTACGGTCGCGCAGCAGTGGGAAGTTGATCTTCTCAATGGTATCGGTCGGCTTGTGGTAATCCGCGTGGGTACCGTTAAAGTAGAATATAATCGGCACACCGTGCTTGGCGAAGTTGTAGTGATCCGAGCGGTAGTAGAAGCGGTTGGGATCATCGGGCGCATTGTAGGTGTAATCAAGCTCCAGCTTGGTGTAGCGGGCGTTGGCACTTTCGTTAATCTCGTGCAGTTCGGTGCTCAGTCGGTTAGAGCCGATCACGTACACGTAGGCCGAGTCCGGCGCGTGCGCCGGATCAATGCGCCCGATCATATCAATGTTCAGGTCGGCGATGGTATTCTCGAGCGGAAATACCGGGTGGTCGGTATAGTATTCAGAGCCGAACAGGCCCTTTTCCTCGCCCGACACGTTCATGAACAGGATGCTGCGACGCGGACCGTACCCGTCGGCCTTGGCCTGGGCAAAGGCTTCGGCCAACTCTAATACGCCTACCGTGCCCGACCCGTCATCGTCGGCCCCGTTGTTCACCCGGCCATCTTTGGTCAACCCGATGTGGTCGTAGTGCGAGGTGATCACCAGCAGTTCGTTCTTCCGGTCGCCCCCCTCCAGGTAGCCCAGCACGTTCTCGGACGTCATGCGGTCCACGTCCTGCTGCAGCGCAAAGCGGAGATCGGTCGAGCGTCGAAAGGCATACGGCCCCTTCTTTTTGGTGATGCGGCGGCGTGCCTTCGCCAGCCGTCTTTTTCCTACCAGGGCGTGCGCCATCGCCGGTGAGATAAAAACTAAGCTGGTCTCCTGGGACTTCTCCGACTGCAAGCGCATGGAGGGCTGGGCGGCGTACAGGGCAAAGCGCCGGACGTTCGCTTCGTAGTTCTCATCCACCACCAGCACCACCCGTGCGCCCCGCTGCTGGGCCATGTCGTATTTGGCCTGCAGACCCGCCCGGAAGTTGGTCGTGAAGCGCGAAGGCGCGTCGGTTCCCGAGAGCAAGTAGGTGCTATCGCGGCCCATCGGCTCGCCCGATAGAATCAAAATGACTTTTCCCCGTACGTCGGCCTGCGCGTAGTCGTCGTAGCGCTCGCCCGTAATGCCGTATCCCATAAAAGCAATCTCGTCGATAAGCGTGTCCAGGGACTCCGCCATCGCCGGAAAGGCGTAGAAGTCTTCGAACAAGGTGAAGCGCTGGCCACCGATGGCCATAAACGGCTGATCCCAGGCGCTTTCTACAATAGGAAAGGTCTGTCGGTAGCTGCTGTCGCCTACCGGTGGGGCCAGTTGCTGTTTACGGTAGTAGTCTGCCAGGTACTCGGCTGCCTTCTTCTGACCGGGCTGTCCCGTCTCGCGTCCTTCCAGACTGTCGGCGGCCAGCACGCTCAGGTGAGCCCGCAGGTCGTCCACCCGAATAGTTTGGGCGTAGCGGTAGGCGGTTGAGTCGAACGAACTAGAGTCGGTACCCGTTTGAGCCCAACCTGACGTAGCAATGAGTAAGCTGACCGCTAGGGTTCGCATAAAATGTCTAAAATGGATCATCGGCGTTGTTTTTGCCTGAGCGCTGATTGTCCAAACGGCGGTGGATCGGTTTTCAGTTTGGTAAGCTTACTGCTTTCTAAAAAGTTCTTTCCGGTAGTCCGATTAGTTCTCCTATATTTGTGATGCGCAACCATGAACCTCCTCGAAGCCCACCATATCGACAAGCGTTACGCCAACCACCAGGCGCTGCGCGACGTGAGCATTGCTATCCCGAAGCAGGCGATCTTCGGTTTGCTGGGTCCCAACGGTGCCGGTAAAACTACACTGATCCGCATCATCAACCAAATTATCACCGCCGACCGCGGCGAGGTGCTCATCAAGGGCGAGCCGCTGGCCCCCCGCCACATCGCCGACATTGGCTACCTGCCCGAGGAGCGGGGGCTCTACAAGAAGATGAAGGTGGGCGAGCAACTGCGCTACCTGGCCCGCCTTAAGGGGCTGTCGTCTAGCGAGGCCAACGTACGCATCCGCGACTGGTTTAAGCGACTGGAGATTTCGGGCTGGAGCGAAAAGAAAATCGAAGACCTGTCGAAGGGCATGCAGCAGAAGATTCAGTTTATCGCTACGGTGGTGCACGAGCCTGACCTGATTATCCTGGACGAGCCCTTTTCGGGCTTCGACCCGGTAAACGCTAATCTGATCAAAGATGAGATTCTGGCGCTGCGCGAACGGGGAAAAACGATTATCTTCTCTACCCACCGCATGGAGTCGGTAGAGGAGATGTGCAGCCACGTGGCAATGATCCACCAGGCCGAAAAGGTGCTGGACGGCACCAAGCAGGAGATTAAGAACCAGTACCGCACCAACACCTTTGCGGTGACGCACGGCGGACAGCTTAACGGACTAGCGGTACCCTACGAATTGTTGGAGCAGCATGCCGAAGAAGACGCCGAAACCGTATCGGTAGTTCGCGCTGAACCGGGCGTGTCGCCCAACCAACTGCTGCAGGCGCTCATCGAGCAGGTAGAGGTACGCGCGTTCCAGGAAAAAGTACCCACCATGAATGATATTTTTATTGCCAAAGTGAAGAGATCATAGTCGATAGTCCACGGTCGACAGCCGATTTTGCTGTGGACTATCGACTGTCGACCATCGACCATGGACTATTAACCAACCAGAAAGTCATGAGCAAAATCGGTTTGATTATTCAGCGAGAGTACTGGACGCGGGTGCGCAAGCGCTCGTTTCTAATCATGACGCTACTGGGGCCGCTGCTGTTTGCGGGTATCGTGATCGTGCCAGCCTGGCTTGGCTCGCGCGACAGCGGCGAAGAGAAGGTAGTGGCGGTGATCGACGAGAGCGGACTGCTGGGCGACAAGTTGGAAGAAAGCTCGGCGGAGGGCAACTTACGCTACGAACACGTACAACTATCGCTCGACGCGGCCAAGGCCGATATTCCGAAGAGTAATCGCTACGGCCTGTTGTACATCCCCCGCATCGACATCTATGACCCTCAGGGCATCAACTTTTTGTCCGAGGGGAACCCGAGCATCAGCCTGCAGCGCAGCATCGAGCGCACGCTCAAGGAGCATCTGCGCGAGCTACGACTAGAGGATTCTAACATTAGTCCCGAAACGCTGGCCCAACTCAACACCGGCGTTAGCATCAATACCGTGAACCTCACCGACAGCGGGAAAGAGCAGCAGGGCGACGCCGGGGTGGCGTCGGGAGTGGGCTACGTGAGTGCCTTTCTCATTTACATGTTTATATTCCTCTACGGAGCCCAGGTGATGCGCGGGGTCATTGAGGAGAAGACCAACCGCATTGTGGAGATCATTATCTCGTCGGTACGGCCGTTTCAGTTAATGATGGGCAAAATCATTGGCGTAGCCTCGGTGGGACTCACCCAGTTTTTACTGTGGATTGTGCTCACCCTGCTCATCGCCACCACCGCGCTTCAGCTGTTGGGTGAGGATCAGGTCGCGTCGCTCTCACCGGAAGAGATGGCGCAGCAAATGCCCGAGCAGGCGGCTCAGGTAGAAGCCGTATCGGGAGTGATGGCGGCCCTGGATACGGTGAACGTGCCGTTGATTCTGGGCTGCTTTGTGTTCTACTTCTTAGGAGGATACTTGCTCTACAGCGCGCTGTTTGCGGCGGTAGGCTCGGCAGCCGACAACGATACCGATACCCAGCAGTTTATGCTGCCGGTGGCCGCTCCGCTCATCTTTTCTATCGTGACACTGGCCGGTATCCTTAACGAACCCGACGGTCCGCTAGCGGTGTGGATGTCGATGATTCCGCTCACCTCGCCCGTCACCATGATGATGCGCATTCCCTTCGGAGTGCCCACTTGGCAACTCGTTGCCTCGATGGGGCTGCTGGTACTGGGGTTTATCGGTACCACCTGGGTAGCCGCCAAGATCTACCGCATCGGCATCCTTACCTACGGGTCTAAAGTTAGTTACAAAACGCTTAGTATGTGGTTGTTTTTGTAGTTACCGGTCGCAACTGTAGATGCCGGTCGCGACCGGCATCTACGTTAAGGTGCGGTTTTCTTCCCGCCCAAAGCCCCGAACCTCCAGCCAGTCGGCATAAACGTCCACAATGGCGTAGGCGTTTTCATCGGCCGTATCCACCATGCCTTTGAAGTTTAGGTAGTGAATGCCGTTTCGCTGCCCGTAGTTGCCAGCGTGGTGGTGTCCGTTAAAGTAGGCCCGCACGGCGGGGTAGCGCTCCAGCACGGCAATCACCGCCGCGTCGTTCCACAGGTTGAGTTCGCCGACGGGATACAGCGGGTAGTGCCCCGCCACCACTACCGACTGCCCGCTCTGCTGGGCTTCGGCGAGTTGCCCGTCGAGCCAGTCAAGTTGCGCCTGGCTTACGCCGCCGTTCCACTCTTTGGCGTTCGGGGCATTCTGAGTCTGAAGCTTTTCTAGCATCCGTTCGGCCTGCTGCCGCGGCGGAGTGCCCGCTCGGGTAGCGAACAAGCTCACTTCGTTGCCGTTAAGCACCACCAGCCGCCAGTTGTCGTAGTCTACGGCGTAGTACCCCTCAGGGCCTAACCCGAGCCGCTGCGGTATCTCTTCCAGATACGTCACGTTCACGGTGTAGTCGTGGTTACCCAGGGTGCGGTGCACCGGAGCACGAGCTGCCTCATACGTGGGCAGAATGGTATCAAAGCTGCCAAAATCTCGGTCGATTAAATCGCCCAAGTCCAGGATAAAGCGCAGTTCGTGCTGGGCAAAGGTGGCCAGGGCTTCGGCGAGCTTGTCGGTCGAGCGAGCGTAGTAGCGGTTCATGGCCGACGAAGGGGGACAGTCACAGTACTGCACGTCGGCAATAACGCCGAACCGAAAGGCAGGATTATCTGACATAGAAAGGCATCTAATAATTTACCATCAGCAATATACGATACTGTCAATTAGTTTACTCTGGCCAAACAAAATAAGCAAAGAATGAAACCAACAATACTTATTTTAAGTAGTTCTATTGGTACTTTTTCAACGCATTAACCCGCTACCCTTTTGAACAAAAATACAATACTTCGAAGATTACCAACTGAGCGTGAGACGGCGCTGGCGCAGCAGTTTAACGACTTCGTGCTAGCTCCTGACTATCCCTGTCTCGGGGCGAAGTCCGCTTTTCGCACCGATTCGTACCACATACGGGGTTACCGAACGCTGGGCAGCGATACCGCAGCACGATCGCTGGGGGCTGACTTACTCCACTTTATTGCTTCGCAAGACGCGATGGACCACGCTTTCACCACCTTTGTGGCCATCTTCGACGATCCGAGCATCCGGAGCGAAGTCCACTTTGAACAACTATTATGGCGGCAGCTCGACGCCCTGCACCGCGTAGACGCGCATCCGTGGACGCCCACGGCCTCTAGTGATCCGAGCGACAACAACTTTGGGTTTAGCTTCGGCGGGGTAGCTTTCTTCGTAGTGGGCATGCATCCGCTTAGCGCCCGCCAGGCCCGCCGGTTTGCGCGTCCGACTTTGGTGTTTAACGACCACCGGCAGTTCGACCAACTGCGCGCTCAGGGAAGCTTCCCCAAGATGCAACGCGTGATTCGTGAGCGTGATGAAGTCTGGCAGGGCACCGCCAACCCCATGCTGGCCGACTTCGGCACCGCCTCCGAAGCCCGGCAGTACAGCGGACGCGCCGTCCCCGCGAGCTGGAAATGCCCCTTTCATCCTAAATCATCCGCATGAAGCAGCGCATCAAGCCGCAGTCGGGAGCGGCGTTTACCCTGAACGCCGGACAGTACCTGCACGTAACCGACCCCACCGGCGAGCAGGTGTCGGATCTGGTGTGCTTCAACCGGCACGATACCCGCGAGTGGCTTTCATCAGGAAAAACTCTGGACTACGCCAGCACGCTGCTGATTACCCGGGGCCACGCACTGTACAGCAACCGCAGCAGCGTGATGTTTGACATTGTGGAAGATACCAACGGCCGTAACGATTTCCTGCTGGCCCCCTGTAGCCCCGAGACGTTCGAAATTATCTACGGTGAGCAAGACTACCACCCCAGCTGTTTCGAGAATCTGCACACGAATTTAGCCACCTACGGCATCACTCCCGACGATATTCCGACGGCCTTCAATGTGTTTATGAACGTGCAATTCGCTACCGACGGTACGCTAACGGTGGCTCCCCCCACCTCTCAAGCGGGCGATCGGGTGGTATTGCAGGCAAAAATGGACCTTATCGTTGGACTTACCGCCTGCTCGGCTGAGCAATCGAATAACTATTCGTTTAAGCCCATTGACTACGAAGTTACGGACGCTCGGGAGCGGTAGGTAGCTCGCTGATTACGAGTTTGAACTTACCGGCAGCGGTGCGCACGATATCATCGGAAGCTACGTAGGCGATTTCGTAGCGTAATCCATCTCCCACCAGTTGCTGAAATTTGGCCTGAATAACTGCCAAGCTCCGCTGATCAAACGCTTTATTTACCACCAAATTAATCTGTACCCTCTCTACCGACAGCTGCCGAATTTGCGCTAGCTCGAGTCCGTCAACGTTCAGAAATACCGCTCCGATGCGCCCTACGCACGTACCGTCGGGTAGTCGTAGCACATCGTCGTGCCGACCCTGAATAGCCTGAACTTGGTCGCTCCGGTTGGGGTGCGGAATGATAACATCGTCTACCCGGTAGCGGATCAGCGGAAAGGAGTTGGTTGTTAGTCCGGTGGTGAGTACGTGGTCGGTGCGGTACTCGTTGAACGAATACAGCGGCAGCGCGTAGTAGTTGCTGTCGGGACGTTGCTCCAGGGCAATGGTACGCTCGGCATTGCCGTACCAATCTACAATTCGAGTACCGAAGGTGGCTTCTACCTTCGCCCGCTGGTGCGGATACACCTGCTCTGATGAGGTAAAGACGTAGGGAACGGACAGCGCTAAGCCCTTCGCCTGAAGTAAATTAGCCAGAATCTCTACCGAACTGGGGTAAGCCAGAATAGCCTGGGGGGCGAATCGCTGGATCTGCTCGTAATACCAGTCAGCGTGTTCTTCTCGCAGGTTAAAGCTAGACAGGTACAGGCAGTTGGCGAAGCGGTCGTAGCGGCGCATCGTACGCCGGTCAAGATTGCCCCGCAACGATACCAACTTCATGCCCGGCCGAAGCCCAAAGAGCGCCCGCTGAGCCCACAGGTAGGCTCCCTCAAGCACCGTAGCGCGGTAGTCGCGGTACACCAGAAGCGGGGTGCCCGAACTGCCGCTGGTACGTCCCTTGGTTCTCGTCCAGGGGTATCCGATACGAATGTCCTCAACGTACTGTCGGACGTGATCGCGGGTAACCACCGGAAGTTGCCCGATATCATCGATCGAGCGAATGTGAGCAGCATCCACTCCGTGCTCAGCGTACAGCCGTTGATAGAACCGGGAGTGCCGCACCGCGCGACGGAACATACGAAGAAAGCGTTCATTCTGCTGATCGCGCAACCGTGCCTCATCCCACTGTTTCTGGTCCAGCACCCGGCGAAGCTGGGTTTGGAAGTAGGGGTTAAAGCGTAAGTGATACTGCGTGAAGTCTTTGAGCGACACCTTCACCAAGGATTAGGTACTTTAGGTAGCGTAACGGCAAAATTCGGAACGTGGTTTGGCTACCGAGCTGACCGGTGGCGCTGTTGACACAAAAAGAGAATGCCCGTAGCACGCTTGCCTACTTTTTTGTAGGTTTAGACTACCATGGAAACACTAGAGAAAAAGAAAAAAACACGCTCAACGCCGGTCCGTACTCGGTCGGCTCGAAAGCCCAAGACCCTGGAAGCCTTTCTGCGCTGGGAACAACCCGAGGGGGCCTACAAATACGAATGGGTAGATGGCAACCTGGAGAAAACCGAGTACATGATGAAAAATACCGAGCTAGATATTGTTAGAAATTTAAAGCGAGCGTTCTACGTTACGAACTTTTTTCAGAAGAAAGGTGAACTTTTCGCCGAAGCCATTGTGCAAATTAGCGAGAGCAGAGCGCGTATACCTGATTTGGCAGCCTACAGCGATGAGCAAATTAGATCAGCTAAGAGGAGGGAAAACCCCATCCCCCCCTTCGCGGTAGAGATTATCTCGCCCAACGAACGAGGCTTCCGGATTGAGCAGAAGACGCTCGACTACTTTGCTGCCGGGGTGCAGGTGCTGTGGCAGGTTTACCCCAATGTGCGCCTGGTAAAGGTACTCACTTCGCCCCGCGACGTGCAAATGTGCTTTGGAGCCGATGTCTGCACCGCCGCCCCTGCCCTATCCGATCTGCAACTAACGGTAGATACACTGCTCGGAGAAGCGATACCCGAGGACTGAGGGTTAGGAAAAGAGGAGTAGCGTCGTAAAAGGTACATCCGGTCGTGGGCCTAGGGTTTTTTGTTATTTTCGCGCTAACCCACGCGCATTCTTATGGTCCACCTCGTCGTCGACGCTGACAAACGCTCGCGCCTGCTCAATCTTAAAGAGTTGGCGCATTACCAAGACTTGTTTTACATTTTGGCCTATCGCGATCTGCGGGTGCGCTACGCGCAGACCTTTCTGGGGCTGGCGTGGGCCTTCTTGCAACCGCTGGCTACGCTCACCATCTTTACGGTGGTTTTCGGGCGGGCGGTGAAGGTCGACACCGGCGGGGTGCCCTACCCACTGTTCGCCATCACGGGCATGGCCGCCTGGACGTACTTTGCCTTTGTGATGAAGGAGTCGGGTAACTCAATTATCAGCGCCCAGCAGATGGTTAAGAAGATTTATTTTCCCCGCTTGGTAATTCCCCTATCTAAGGCGGTGGTCGGCTTCGTGGACTTTGGTATTGCGCTGCTACTCATGCTGGGGTTGATGGCCTACTACGGCTACGCCCCCACCGAGAAGCTGATGTTTCTGCCCCTGTTCATTGTGCTCACGGTACTGGCGGCCCTGTCGGTGGGCATCTGGCTCAGCGCGCTCACCATTCGCTACCGCGATTTTCAGCACGTGGTGCCCTTTTTGGTGCAGTTCGGATTGTACGCCACACCCACGGCGTATCCGGCCGAAGCGGTGATCAACAACCTGCCGCCCTGGGCCACGGTGGTGTATTACCTCAATCCGATGGCCGGGGTTATCGAAGGATTTCGCTGGAGTCTGCTGGGCACCAATCCGCCAAGCCAGTACGCGTACCTCTCTTTCTTGTTGGTGGGAGTGTTGCTGCTGAGTGGCCTGTTCTACTTCAAGCGCATCGAGCGGGTGATGGCTGACATTGTGTAACGATGCCTTACCTAAAGCGTGTTGAGCTACGGCAACACAGCCACTTCGCTACCATCACACAATATCGTAAATCTGCACCACCCCGTGCAGGTGCTTACCTTCGGTGACTAACAAGGTACTGATCTTATGCTGGTTCATCAGCCGGTCGGCCTCCGCTAACTTGGCGGTAGGCGGCACCGTTTTGGGTGTTTTGGTGGGGAAGTCAGCGGCGGTAAGCGTAAAAAAGGTCTGCTCACTCCCTTCCATGGCCCGGCGGATGTCGCCGTCGGTGATAATACCGATCACCTGCTGTTGCGCGTCGAGCACAATGGCCAGTCCCAGGCGGTGGTTACTGATACGGTGGATCACCTCCTTCACGTTGGTATCGGGCGACACCAGCGGCAGGGCGTCGCGCTGCATCACCTCCTCTACGCGGGTAACGAGGCGCTTGCCCAGCGAGCCGCCGGGGTGGAAGCGCGCAAAGTTTTCGGGCCGAAAGTCGCGCTCTTTCATGATGGCTACCGCCAGGGCGTCGCCCAGTGCCAGGGCGGCTGTGGTGGATGAGGTGGGCGTCAGGTTAAAGGGACACGCCTCGGTAGCAACGGCTCCGTTGAGGTGCCAGCGGGCGCAACGGGCCAGCGTGGAGCGGGGGTGGCCGGTAAGGGCAATCAGGTCGTTGCCATTGTCCTTCCAGAAGGGAATCAGCCGCAAGATTTCGTCGGTCTCGCCCGAGTAGGAAATCGCCAGCACCACGTCGGAGGGGGCAACCATGCCCAGATCGCCGTGGTAGGCCTCGCCGGGGTGCATAAAAAAGCTGGGCGTGCCGGTGCTGGCCAGGGTGGCGGCAATCTTCTTACCGATAAGTCCCGACTTGCCCATGCCCGATACAATTACCTTACCGGTGCTTGCGATGATACCCCGAACGGCCTGCGCAAACTGTTCATCGAGCCGGTTGGCCAGTTGGGCAATGGCTTCGGCTTCGGTGGTGAGTACGTCGCGGGCGTGCTGAAGAGAAGACATACGCTGGATGGTTTTCCGGTTGGCAAGATACAGGATGCTGGACAACTTTCTATACAGTCAGCTATTGGATGCTAGAAGACTTTTAGGGGAAGCTGGATACCAGATGCTGGCAACTAAATGATCCAGTGATCGATGATCGCTCCACGATGACTACTGACCAATTATTTGTTATCACCCCAAACCGTAGCGGTAGTTTACTGTTCTATGGCTATTAAACCCACCGACATTATGCAAGAACTAGACAAAAAGGTAGCCTTCGTTACCGGAGGTAGTAAGGGTATTGGCTTCGGTACCGCCGCCGCCCTGGTGCAGCAGGGCATGCGCGTTGCGATCAGCAGCCGCTCCCAATCGTCGGCCGACGAAGCAGCGGCCGAACTTAACAAACTTAGTCCCGGCGAAGCTATCGGAGTAGCCGCCGACGTGCGCGATATGGATTCGCAGCAGCGGGCCGTCGATCAGGTGCTCGAGCAGTGGGGACAACTCGACGTTTTGGTAGCCAATGCGGGTTTGGGGCACTTCGCCTCCATTGAAGAAATGACCGCCGAGCAGTGGAACGAAGTGATTGATACTAACCTAACCGGAGTATTCTACAGCATCAAGGCGAGCTTGCCCGCCCTAAAAAAGTCTGAGGGATACATCATTACCATCTCCAGTTTGGCGGGCACTAACTTCTTTGCCGGGGGGGCGGCCTACAACGCCAGCAAGTTTGGCCTAACCGGCTTCACCCAGTCGGTGATGCTAGACCTGCGACAGCACGGTATCAAGGTGTCGACCATCATGCCGGGGTCGGTAGCCACCCATTTTAACGGACACCAACCAGACGACCAGGACGATTGGAAGATTCAGATTGAAGATATGGGACAGATGGTGGTCGATCTGCTGCACATGCACCCTCGTACGCTACCCAGTAAGGTAGAAGTGCGCCCCACGAAACCGCCTTCCAAATAGAATCAGCCTTCCGGAGTCGGCTGGATACCCAGTTGAGTAAATTAGGCGCCAGAACGACCCCGGCGGGGCACTTCTATTCGACTTTGATTACGCTGGTGCGATAGATTTCACCATCGGCTGATACACGCAGGTAGTATACCCCGGGAGCCAAACTGGTTACCGGAAGCTCCGAATGAGCGGTGTTTACTAGCTCGATCTGCTGAAGCACCGTTCCACTAAGGTCAACGACTTCTACGAGCACCTGCTCCTTTTTTTCGTCAAAGTCAACGGTCAGCTCATTCTGTAAAGGAACCGGATAGGCAATCATGTCACCTACGCGAGCGACTTCCAATTGATTGGCTACCGTGGCTCCGGCGGTTACGCCTTGGTTCTGAACCAGAGCCACCCAATCCTGACTAGCAGTGTTGGGCGGACTGCCGATGGATGTACTGCCGTTAGCAGTAACGGCGGATACGTTCCCTATTTGCAGATTGCCTCCGGTACGGGGATTGTACCACCGCACATTATAGGTAGCTCCATCGTTTCCTAGGTCAACCGTGGTAGTTCCGCCATTCTTCAGGTAGATAGCGTACACCTCGCCTACCTTCGCCAAACACCACCCACCGCTCACCAGACTGGCATTGGAAGTCATTTCGGCAAAGGGCAAGTACTGGTTGAAGAATCGTAGCGCGTAGCGGGTGTAGTCCCACATCAGATCGCGGCTGCGGTAGTCCTGTAGGGTTAAGTCGGACTGCGGTAGCTTGTAGCCGTAGTAGTACTCTACCCCGGCGCCCCCCGCCATCAGGTTACCCCACAGCGTCTCCTTTCGAATGTCATCCTGCGTCACCGTCACGGTTTTTCCGTCTAAGTCTTTTCCCTGGTAGGTTTGCCCGGTAGTGGGGTTCGTATAGCCTAGGTCCGGGGGCACTCCGATGTTGGCGCTCCCCTGTTCGTCGTTGGCAACCACCCAGGGTTTACCAGCCGCCAGCGAGGCGTCGACCCACTTTTTGGTATCGCGGTACACTTTGTTGTACCCGGTTTGCACCGATGCCCCAGTGAGCTGCGACTGGTTGCCCAGCAGCGGATTATATACCTGATTCTGTTGCCCGGGATACGAATGAATAACGATGTGATGATCGTAGGGGTCTACCTCGCGGAGGTACTGCGCGTAGGCCTTCACGCGGGCGTTGTCAGGATCGTTGAGTTCTTGCCAGATGTCATTTTCTTCGCCTAAATTCCAGTTCAAGGCCAGATGATGCCCAAAGTTGGCAATAAGCATTCGGTAGTACAACTTCCGATCCGTGCCTAAGTTACCGCCGTCGAGCAGTTGGTCATTCTCGGTTTCTTGCGTTTTGAAGTGCAGGTAGAGTCCGAGCGTTTGAGCGTGCTCAAAGACGACTTCCCACTGGTCGAGTTTAGATACATCAAAGTGCTTGAAGTCCGAAGTAGTGACGTAGGGGTACACATTTCGATCGTCGCCGTTGATGTTCATGGTAAGAAACGAGAAGGCGTTGACTTCTTCGGAGGCTAGGTAGTTCAATGCGCCAATCATTTCGGTACCCTTACCGCTTTGCCAACTAGGATCGCCAGTGTTCCAGTCGGTGGCGTGGGGAGCCCATGACTTCCGCCGTCCGCCGCTGTTAGAAGTATTGTCGAAGTCTTCGTAGGCCAAGAAGTTCTCAGGGGCATCGGAGCCACCCTTTACGAAGTAGTTGCCCGTTTCGGCAAAGCGTAAGTAGCGTTCGCCTACGTATTCCAACCGTCCGCGCGCGCGGAAGTCGGCTCCGGTTTTGTCAGACGACGCGATAGCGAATGAACCAGAGGCTCCATCAATCGTAGGATCAGATGCCCCCGCCGTCGCACTGGTGCTGATGGCCACGTTGGCTCCGCTTCGAAACGAAGCCGTATAGTTCCACGCGCCCGTTTCGTCGGGACGGAAGTGCACGTTCCACTGATTGCCCGCGGTGGCACTGGTTTCGGCTGCGTTTCCGTCGGCGGCAAAGTAGCCCGGAACCACGTAAGACTTCCCGGAGGCAACGTGCGAAAAGGTGACATCCAGGCGGTAATCCAAAAAGGGATTGGGGGCTACATCGGTTTCGTTGTGAGAAGGCCCATCAAACGCGAGCGTTAGCTTATGCCACTTGCGTAACTCTCCGCTAACGGTAGCGGTACCAGTGTCAGGCTCCGATTCAGTGGTCGCACTTACCACGACGCTGTAGTCAGAATAAGTATCCCCAACCAGTACCCGTACGCGGTAGTAGTAGGTTGTGTTGGGAGTTAAACCGTTGAAGAGAAAGGAAGTGTTGCCGTTGGATAGCGACAAACGGGGGGTAAAATTACTGGGACTACCCACCGACTGTTCTATAAAGTAGCCTTCTACCGGTTCGAGATATTCATCCCAAGACAACTGAAGAGAAGTGTCGGAAGAAGTTACCGCAGTAACCCCGGTAGGAGGTAAAGTAATAGTATTGTCACTTCCGGTTACTAACAGTCCCGCCAATTTGGCGTTGTTTACATCGGCTGAGAAAGACAGCGAGAGACTGCCATCGGTTACTTCTACGGTTTCGGTGACGGAATAGGCAGCATCTTTACCCACCAGAGCAAACAGATCTAGGTTGCTAATGCGCTCTTGGCCCTCTATAGATACGTCAAACACGCGTTTATTAGGAGCACTGAAGTAGACTTCGGCTAGCAGTAGTGTCACTTGGTAGGTGCCGTTGCCCACGGGCAGTTCGTAGCTGAAGTTGCCAAAGCGCTCACTCTGAAAGATAAGGTCTTTGTCGGTGCCGGAGATACCGTTGCTGCTGGTGTAGGTTCTTCCCCCGCTTACCCCTTGGTCGGCGGTAAATTCGGTGCCATCGGCGGCGGTGTAGGCCGCCCCTCCGGCGTTGATCGCGTAGCGCGTGGTGGGTAGAGTAACGACTGCTTCGGTAGTGGCGGAAACCACCTCACTGTAGGCTGACTCCTGGCCGTTAAAAAAGGTCTTAACCCGAAAGTAGTAGGTCGTACCAGGTTGCAATTCAGTGCTGGTGTGCTGGCTGTTACCATAGTTATTAGTGTCTACTTGGCCAAAGCCTGAGGTAGGTGATAGCGAGCGCTCGATGGCGTAGTCGTTGCCGAAGGGAGCCTCTTCCCATTCTAGACCAATAGCAGTGGAAGACTGAGCCGTAGCCACTAAGTTTGTAGGGGGCTCAGGTAAGTTGGATTGATCAACCACGGTGAAGGTAACGGTAAGGGCAGTTCCGGCGGTGCCCCCGGCCTTAGCCAAGGAGTAGGGAGTAGCAGTGAGTGTATGCGTGCCTAGCGAGGGATTCCAGCCATTATAGTCGCCGTTGGTGTCGCCCCGCAGTGCGTAGGGGGCTACATTTTCGGTTTGGAAATTAGCGTTACCATCGTAGGCAAAACGTACCGACCCTACCGAGGCGGGGCTCGTGTTCGCTCGTACGCTGAGGTTGGTGGTTGGCAGCGTAGCCAGGTTCAAGGTTTGGCCATCTACCAAAGCGCCAATGTCGGTATCCGTATCGGCATCAATTAAGGTGAAGCTCTGGACAGTCTGTGCCCGCAGGTTATGTTGTACTAAAAGGCATGAACCGAGCACCAAAAATGTCATGATGAGCCGGTAGCCCACGGTTTTGCTTTTGCAATCTGAGAACAAGTTTGATTGTGGCATAGTTAACAACATTAGCGTACGGAGTAAGGTGTATCACCTATATTTCAGAAACAGATCGTTTCGTTTGGTATCATAATTATGGATAGATTTTTTGATCTTTTCGCTGCTTAATTTTATTAAGTAAGTTATTCTCCAAAATTATGTATGATGACTCGAAACAATTGTGCGCAGGAATTATTCGTACTGGTATTTAAGCTAGATGAGGCATGAACTTTAATGAGTTTCAAGATTCTGTTTCCCAACAACGAAGGCCTTATGGCTTGTCTGATCCGCTTATGGCACTGTGGTACGATGCGCAGGACGACTGGGACCAGGCGCACGACTATGCCCAACGGCAAACTGATTCTGCCAGCGCCTGGGTGCATGCTTACCTGCACCGAAAAGAAGGTGATTTACCGAATGCTAACTATTGGTACGTTCGCGCGGGGCGCACCTTGCCCGAGGTACGTTTAGCAGAAGAATGGAAAGAAATAGTGACAGTGCTTATAAGTAGAGAGCAGTAACAATTAGTTATCCTCCCCCTTCTATGCATTGAATGGCTAAGTAGTAGGATTATTTTACTAGGAACTACCGAATTGTTTTCCTATCTTTGATTTATTACGTAAGTAAGAAAAACTACAAACTCGATTTTTTTACGTCCAGCCCTATGAGCAATCCCAAGAAAAACCCGAGCAGTAACTTAATTGACTCTCTCAAGGAATACAATAAGACGCTAGCTGATCAGATCAGCCGTATTAAGACCTTTATTGAAGATATTGACAAGCAAATCAGTTATCACAAAAAATTAGAAGATCGCGGCAGGCACGTTGAAACTCCTACCCCCTTTTCTCGGGACTACCTTGCCTACAAGGCTAAAACTAATGTAAACTGAATATTACCTATTCAGTTAGCTACTCACCGACGCTTTGCGTGGTTACGGTTCGATCGATCTTTCTGACCAACCCCTGTAACACTTTTCCCGGACCGCATTCTATAAAGGTGCTTGCTCCCGCGTCGATCATCGCTGACACTGATTGTGCCCACCGTACCGGGGAGGTTAGCTGATCAATGAGGTTCGTTCGGATAACGTCGATCTCCGTAGTTGACTGGGCGTTAACGTTCTGAAAGATTGGGCAGCGGGGAGAATGAAATGCAGTATCACGGATTGCTTCCGCGAGTTCATCTTGCGCGGGTTGCATAAGCGGAGAATGAAAAGCCCCTCCTACCATCAGCGGAACCACCCGCTTAGCCCCCGCCTCTTTGAGCCGCTCACCAGCCTTCTCTACCCCGGCGTAGGAACCTGAAATTACCACCTGCCCCGGGGTATTATAGTTAGCGGGTACCACAACCTCTCCCGCCACAGCGCGGCAAATGTCCTCTACCACCGCGTCGTCCAGCCCCAGTACGGCAGCCATTGTCGAGGGGTTTATCTCACACGCCCGCTGCATGGCCAAGGCCCGCTGGTAAACCAGTTTAAGTCCGTCTTCAAAGTGCAGAGCACCGTTTGCCACCAGGGCCGAAAACTCTCCCAGTGAGTGCCCCGCCACCATTTCAGGCGCAAAATCTGGCCGAATCAGCGCTGCTACCACTGAGTGTAAGAAAATGGCGGGCTGGGTAATCTTCGTTTGCTTCAAGCGCTCTTCGTCGCCCTCAAACATCACGTCGGTGATGGCGAAGCCTAACACTTCGTTTGCTTGGGTGAAGTAATCGCGCGCCGCAGGGTGATTGTCGAAGAGTTCTTTCCCCATACCAGGGAACTGGGCTCCCTGGCCCGGAAAAATGTAGGCTTTCATAAATGTACGTTAGGCTGATAAATAGATGCCATTCCCAACAGATGCGTTAACGGGTACTAAACCGTTACGCCAAATTTGTTGGTTAAGCAGTGCAATACTAGCAAGATATTGGCAAAATACCGGGAGGAACGCCACGAACGCGGCGGAAAAACATTGATCACGTAGCAAAAAAGGAAGGCTTACTAGCGCTTACCCCCCTTTTCTTTTAAAAATCAACTCAGAGGTCGTCGCGGGTGTACATGATTTGCACCCAACCCTGGATGGTCTGCGTACTCAGTGCCGGGTCCAGCGTAACAAACTTCACTTCAGCGGTATAGTAGTAAAGGCCCGCCGCGAGCAGTTCACCGCTCTCCGTGCGCCCGTCCCAATCGATGTAGATTGAGTTCTCACTATCCCTTGAAGTAAAATCGTACACTTGCTTCCCCCAGCGGTTGTAGAAGGCAATATCGACGCTCTCCACAAAGCGCGGACAATCAGCAGGCCCACCCTGACGGCTGATGCTGGTGTTATCTAGCGGGCGGAAAGTGTCATTTGACGCGTCACCATTCGGGGTGAAGATGTTAGGCAACTGGTAATTGGGGCAGTTCTCTACGCATACCGGCTCACTCAGTTTGCTTTCGTTGCCCGACCGGTCTACCGCGGAGATGCGGTAGCAGCCTGCCAGTGAACTCAGATTTTGGTGCTCAAAGAAGGTCTCTTCGGTGTTCGCAATCAGATTGAGGGTGCTGTCTTCACCCGCCGCCGAGAAGTAAATGTTGTAAGACCGCACATCGTTCTCGCACGCGCCTTCGGTATTGTTTTCCCACTGGATCAGGTTAGAGAAATCGTTAAAGTCGCAGGGTTTGCCCGCCAGCTGAGCCGCACACTCTCCGGCGGTCGCGTTCGGAATCATCAGCGCGAACGGTTCACAGGGGGCAATGGTATCGTTCGGTTGAGCACACGCTACCTGCGAGTTGTTAACAATGGGGGGCGGGTTGAGCTTCTCGTTGCCGTAGCTTCCCTGCGTAGTTACAAAGTAGCAGTACTCCAGTTCATCCGACAATGCCCCCCCGGTTGTGCTGCCATCATCCAGGTAGTTTAGTCCGGCCTCTAGTACATTTACACTATCAACAAGCACCAGCCGGTCAGGATCGTTCGGGTCGATGCGGTTGCGGTACACGTAGTGATACGCGTAATCGGGCGAACTATTGGACCAGGGCACGGTAGCTGTCCATTCCAGTTCGATGCTTCCCACCCGCGGGGTAGGCAGCAGCCGCACTGAAGAAGCCAGGGCCGAAGAGTCGATGGGAACGTCGCTACTGGCATCAAACAGGTAAACAACGTAGTTGTAGGGCTCGTCCAGGGTATTCAGGCCAGTGTCGGTGAAGGTAGTGTCTCCAATCACGCCTGAGGCTACTACCGTTTCGCCGCTGCGCGTGAACCCCGTGCGCCGCACCACCTGGTAGCGGTAGGGCGGTGGAAACAGGCTTTCGTCGATCTCGAAGGGCGAGCGCCAATCAATCTGAATGGTGCCAGCGTTCTCGTCGGTGCTCAGCACACTCACCTTGGTAATCACGGGGGCATCAACGGCCATCTCGGCACACACTTCCTCTGAGGCGTAGCTCACCGCTCCGTCCGGGTAAACCGCCACCAGCCGGTAGCAGTAGTTGGCGCCGGGGTTTAGCTCGGTATCCCGGTAGGCCACCACGCTCTGGTCTACCTGCGCCACCAGTTCGTAGCCCAGCCCAGCTGGAATACCCACCTGGCAGTTCTCCGGCACAAAGTCGATGCTATCGGTCTTGCGCCAAATCTGCAGCCGAACGCTATCTACTGCGTCGCAGGTGTACTCATCCCACGTCAGATTCACCGACCGGCCCGGCGCCGCCTCGGCGGTAACACTCGTCGGTGCGGGGGCCACCACCGTTACCCGCCAGATTTTGAAGTCGGCCAGGGGCGGACCCGAGGCAGGCTGCACGTCGGCCACCTTGAAGTTGACTAAGTACGGATCAGCCTGCACATTGGCACAACTAGTTTGCCACCGGAAGGTACCCGTACCCGGACTATCCTGGACACCAGTGGCAGGATCGGGCTCAAAAGTAGCAGGATTGGTGCGCAGCTCGAACACACCGCCGAAGGCTGACAGCAGCACGCGGTTACCATCGGGGTCAGTACCGATCACTTCCGCCTCGAGCAGGGTGCCTGCCTCAACGCAGGTATCGGCCGGAATAGTAAGCTCGGGAGGATCGTTGTTGGCATCGTCTACAATAATTTGCATATCGCGGGTAATGTAGCCCAGTTGAATCCACTCACCGTTAATCTTGCGCCACTCGCGCATGATGAAGGCGACGTTGTACTCGGTTTGTTGGTTGGGTTGTGCGTATACCGGAGCATCCCATACCAGTTCGCCGGTAATCGGGTCTAGCGTAAGGGTAGGTAGCGTGTCACCAGCTTGATTGGTAAGGGGGTCGCCAACACCTATTCGGATGTCATACTTATCAGGATACTCGTAGCCAATAACGGGTGAGTCTTTATCCTCCTTGGGAAATACCAGTTCGTACGACAGGCTGTCGCCGTCTTCGTCGTAGCCTCCCGGAATGTGGATAAAGCGATTGCCAACCGACGCTCCGTCGATGGGGGGATTTAAAAAGCGGGGGGATTTGTTACAAAACAGGGGGCTGATGACGATCTGTGTTTCTATGTAAAAGGGGGTTTGTACCGACTCAGGAATGTTTTGGATAAAGTCGTTGCGGTTGAACTCCCGGTAGGTAATGGTGTAGGTACCCGCCCCCGGAAATTCACGTTGCACCTGAAAGGTTACCCGGGCTATCTTCTGCTCCGGATTGATGAGCTCTTGTTGAGTAAAATCACTATCAGTCTTTAGATCGATCGGATCGCCGAAACCAAAAGTAAGCTCCCCATTGCCGAACTCAACCTCCGATTCAGTATCTACATATCCTATCACCGTGATGGTATAAGTAAAACCGTTGCAGGAATTACGGGAAACAATAATTTCCCCAGCACGAATGTGAGTAGCGTCTACGCGTACGTTGGCACCTACCAGCAGACAAACAGTGAGGGCAATACTTTTCCAATAGCGGACAATATTATTATTACTAAACATACGCGAAAGTAGATGAAGAAGGTCGAGAACCCGACAAGGGGGCAGGGTTATTTAAATATACGGATAAAATTATTAATAATTCCTTTTAAATGGTACACTTTACTAACGCTGCGCGCCGCCGAAAAATTGCAAATCCGGCGGTTGGTTCCGTACTAAAGATAACTGCGGTTTTAAGGGCTATTTGTTTAACGATTAAAATAAGAAAATTAAACAGCCAGCGCTTATGATACGAACTAGGTGCCGCCCGATAGGTGTTATAAACGCGACAGTTTCTTAGGATAGTTTAGACCTATTTAAAATAGAGAGATTCGCTGGCGCTTCGTTGTATCCTAGTGGTTGGTGCCATAACTTTAACCCGTTCGTTTTACCAAAAATAGTAAAGATTTACAAGACATGAGTTGGTTTACCCAAGCTTTATCCAGTACCATCGGCCGCAAGGTGGTGATGTCACTCACCGGTCTGTTCCTAATCACCTTCCTGGTGGTGCACGTTTCGGGCAATATGCTCATGTTTAACGGCGACGATGGCGAGGCATTTAACCTGTACGCCCAGTTTATGACGACCAACCCGCTCATCAAGATGGCCTCTTACATCTTGTACACGGGCATCTTGGTGCACGTATTCTACGCCCTCTACCTGTCGGCCTACAACAAGGACGCCCGCCCGGTGGGCTACGCGGTGGCCCATTCCGAGCAAAACAGCACCTGGAAATCGCGCAACATGGGCATCTTAGGCACCATCGTGCTCATCTTTCTGGTAATTCATCTGCGCTCGTTCTGGTACGAGATGAAGTTTGGCGACGTGCCGGTGGTTAACTACGCAGGAGTAGAGGTGCGTGACCTTTACTCTATCATGGAGGCGGCCTTCTCGCAGTGGTGGTACGTGCTGCTGTACGTGCTGGCCATGGTGGGGCTAGGGTATCATTTGGCGCACGGCTTCTGGAGTGCCTTTCAGACCCTGGGTTTGCAGCACAAAAAGTACTCACCGTTGATCAAGAACGCCGGGTACGCTTTCGCTATCGTGGTTCCTCTGCTCTTTGCGGCCATGCCTATATACATTTACATTAAAAGTTTAGCCTGATTCGTATGAAATTAGATTCTAAAGTACCTACTGGCCCTATCGCTGAGCAGTGGACCAAACATAAGTTTAACCTCAAATTGGTAAACCCCGCCAACAAGCGGAAGTACGATATCATTGTGGTGGGCACGGGCCTGGCGGGATCTTCCGCCGCAGCTTCGCTGGCTGAGTTGGGCTACAACGTAAAGTCATTTTGCTTTCAGGATAGTCCGCGCCGGGCGCACAGCATCGCCGCGCAGGGCGGAATTAACGCTGCTAAAAACTACCAGAACGACGGCGATAGCGTGTTTCGCTTGTTCTACGATACGGTGAAGGGTGGCGACTACCGCTCGCGCGAATCAAACGTGTACCGCCTCTCGGAGGTTAGCGTCGACATTATTGATCAGTGCGTGGCCCAGGGAGTTCCGTTCGCCCGGGAGTACGGGGGACTGTTGTCTAATCGCTCCTTCGGCGGGGCCCAGGTGTCGCGTACCTTTTACGCCCGCGGCCAAACCGGACAGCAACTGCTGCTGGGCGCGTACAGTGCCATGAGTCGGCAGGTGGCCAACGGAAAGATTAAAGTGTACCCCCGTACCGAGATGCTCGACCTGGTTACCATCGACGGGCAGGCGCGGGGCATTGTGGTGCGCAACCTGCTTACCGGCGAGATCGAGTCGCATAGTGCCCACGCGGTAGTTTTGGCTTCCGGCGGCTACGGCAACGTCTTCTTTTTGTCGACCAACGCGATGGGCTGCAATACTACCGCTACCTGGCGGGCTCACAAGAAGGGCGCTTTCTTCGCTAACCCTTGCTACACCCAGATTCACCCGACCTGCATTCCCGTATCGGGGCAGTACCAGTCGAAGCTTACGCTTATGTCGGAGTCGCTGCGCAACGACGGGCGGGTGTGGGTGCCCAAGAAGAAGGGAGACGACCGCGATCCTACCCAAATTCCGGAAGCCGAACGCGATTACTACCTAGAGCGGAAGTATCCGTCGTTTGGCAACCTGGTACCCCGCGACGTGGCTTCGCGCAACGCCAAGGCCGTATGCGACGAGGGCCGGGGCGTGGGCGAAACCGGCCTGGCGGTGTACCTCGACTTTGCCGATGCCATCCAGCGCGATGGGCAGGATACCATCTCGGCCCGCTACGGCAACCTGTTCGAGATGTACGAGAAAATTACTGGTTTCAACCCCTACCAAACCCCGATGATGATCTACCCGGCGGTGCACTACACCATGGGGGGACTGTGGGTAGACTATAACCTGATGACCACGGTGCCGGGACTCTACGCGCTGGGCGAGTGCAACTTCTCGGACCACGGGGCCAACCGCTTGGGCGCGAGCGCGCTGATGCAGGGCTTGGCCGACGGCTACTTCGTGATCCCCTACACCATTGGTAACTACCTGGCCAACCTGCCCTACGATAAAGTGCCGACCGATCATCCGGCCTTCAAGGAGGCGGAAGCCGACGTAAAGGCCCGCATGAAGCAGTTGATCAGCATCAAAGGCAGCCAGACGGTGGACGAGCTCCACAAGAAGCTGGGCCGTATTATGTGGGATAAGTGCGGCATGTCGCGCACCGCCGAAGGACTGAAGGAAGCCCGCAAAGAGATTCAGCAGGTGAAGCACGACTTCTGGAACGACGTGAAGGTGATTGGTACCGACGAAGAACTCAACCAGACGCTGGAGAAAGCCAGTCGCCTGTCGGACTTTATTGAGCTGGGAGCGCTGATGGTAGAGGATGCCCTCGACCGTGACGAATCGGCCGGTGGTCACTTCCGGGAAGAGTACCAGACCCCGGAGGGTGAGGCCAAGCGCGACGACGAGAATTACTCGTACGTAGCGGCCTGGGAGTTTCAGGGTGATGACCAGCCGGAGGCGCTCAACAAGGAAGAACTAGAATTTGAAAACGTGAAACTCACGCAACGAAGCTATAAGTAGAACTATGAACGTTACCATCAAAGTTTGGCGACAGAAGAATGCCGCTGACCAAGGAAAGTTTGAGAAGTACCCGCTGAAAGACATCAACTCCCATATGTCGTTTCTGGAGCTGATGGATGTGCTCAACGAACAGCTGGAGCAGGAAGGTAAGATGCCAATTCACTTCGACCACGACTGTCGGGAGGGAATCTGCGGCAGCTGCGCCATGTACATCAACGGGCGGCCGCACGGCCCCATGAAGGGCACCACCGCCTGCCAGCTGCACATGCGCCACTTTAAAGACGGGGAGACCATCACGGTAGAACCCTGGCGCGCCAAGGCATTCCCGGTGATCAAGGATTTGATGGTAGACCGTTCGGCCTTCGACCGCATCATCCAGGCGGGAGGCTACGTGTCGGTGAACACCGGAGGGGTGCCCGATGCCAACGAGATACCGGTTACCAAAACCATCGCCGACGAAGCCTTTAACGCGGCCACCTGCATCGGCTGTGGGGCCTGCGTAGCCGCCTGTAAGAATGCCTCGGCAATGCTGTTCACCAGCGCAAAGATATCGCAGCTGGCACTGCTTCCCCAGGGGCAGGTAGAACGCCGGTTGCGGGCCGAGAAGATGATTGCGCAGATGGATGCCGAGGGTTTTGGTGCCTGCAGTAACACGATGGCCTGCTCGGCCGAGTGTCCCAAAGAAATAGACATGGCCAACATCGCTCGGATGAACCGGGAGTTCCTAACTGCTAAAGTTGGCTCAGAAGCCATCGAGGGATAAGCCACTCGTTTTAACTTAGCCGATTAACGCAAGCGCCCTACTACGGGCGCTTTTTTTATGCCCGCCGGTAGCAAATAGCCCCAGAATTAAGTACTTTTTGGAGATTACAACCTTACTATCCAATCCATGCGACCTTTAATTTCTGCTAGCGTAGTATTACTACTTATCTTCAATCATTCCTTCGGACAGACCAGTGAACGGGATAAACCATTTAACTTTGTCATCATCTTCGCAGATGATTTGGGCTACGGCGATTTAAGTGCCTACGGCCACCCCACCATCCGCACTCCGCACTTAGACCGGATGGCGCAGGAAGGGCAGCGGTGGACTAACTTCTACGCTGCCGCCAGCGTTTGTACGCCGAGCCGCGCGGCGCTCCTTACCGGGCGGCTACCTGTGCGCAACGGGATGTGCAGCGATAGCAGTCGGGTGCTGTTTCCTAACTCGGTACGGGGCTTGCCCGCCAGCGAGCTTACCCTGGCCGAGCAGCTTAAGTCGGCAGGTTACGCCACCGCCTGCGTGGGTAAGTGGCACCTGGGGCACCGTCCGCAGTATCTGCCCACCAACAACGGCTTCGACTACTACTACGGCATTCCCTACTCGAACGACATGGACAAGGTAGGCAAGAAGAATTACAAGGAGCTACCTGACGACTCCATTCGCTATCAAGACTACAACGTGCCCCTGATGCGTAACGCTAAAATTATCGAGCAGCCCGCCGACCAGCGAACCATTACGAAACGGTATACCGACGAAGCGATTAGCTTCATCCAGGAACACCAGGACGAACCCTTTTTGGTGTACTTGGCGCACAATCTGCCGCACATTCCGCTGTTCGCTTCGGATGACTTTCGCGGCACCAGCGAACGAGGGCTGTACGGCGACGTGGTAGAAGAGATAGACCACGGGGTGGGGCAAATTATGGCCACCCTGCGGGAAGAAGGTTTGGCTGAGAATACCATCGTAGTATTCACTTCGGACAACGGCCCCTGGCTACCCTTTAAAACCCACGGGGGAAGCGCCGGGCTGCTGCGGGCGGGCAAAGGCACTACCTGGGAAGGGGGCATGCGAGAACCGGGAATCTTCTGGTCGCCCACCAACATTACCCCGGCGGTGGTGTCGGGCCTGGGAGCTACGTTAGACTTATTCACCACCTTTAGCACGTTGGCCAGGGTTGCTATTCCCAGCGATCGCATCGTCGATGGGCTAGACCTCAGTGGCACCCTGCTTCGCGGTGAGCCTAGCCCGCGTCAAAGCATGCTGTTCTACCGAGGAACCACCCTGTACGCCGCTCGCTTGGGTAACTACAAGGCGCACTACGTTACGCAGGGAGCGTACGCCATGTTTGGTGAAAAGCAAACACATGAGGTTCCCCTACTTTACGATCTGGCTCAGGACCCTTCGGAGCAGTACAATGTTGCCGAAACCCACCCCGAGGTATTGGCGCAGATTGACCAGCTTGTGCAGCAGCACCAGGAAAAATTGGTGAAGGGAGTAGACCAGCTGGCCGAGCGAGAATAGCCGCAATTACTGAGCAAAAGGGGGCGGACTGAAAGCACTAAGGCTGCGCACTACCGATACTTCTTCGGTGATGGCCTGAATTAAGTCTTCCACTGAAGCGCCAAACGTCTTTTTATTTTCTAGCGTTCTCATCAGGGCAGATAACACTTCCATGCCTACCATCGCGGCGCTGGCCTTGTGCTTGTGGCCCAGCCGCTTGAGCTCCGGCATATCCTGCGCTTGCGCCGCCTGATGCAAGCGCGGCAGGTCTTCGTCGAGCTCATCGAACATCGCGGCGATCATCTCCTTGGCTACTTCCGAATCGTTGCCCACGGTTTCCAAACAGGTAGTCCAGTTGATGTGCTGGTTGGCGAGTGCCTCCGGTGAAGTAGCTGCTTGCCCCGCCCCCGAAGGTTTAGCGCTGATCCAACGGCGAAAAACGTCAGCTAGGGTGTCTATCACAAACGGTTTGCTGATGTAATCGTCCATGCCGGCCTCCAGGCAGCGTTCGCGCTCTCCTTTTACGGTACCCGCAGTAAGCGCAACGATAGTGGTTCGAGAGGACTCGATAGCACGAATTCGCTGGCAGGCTTCGTAACCGCTCAAAATGGGCATCTGAATATCCAGCAAAATGATCGCCGGTTGTAGCTCCGCGAAGCGCTCAACTGCCTCCTGCCCGTCGCTTGCCTCCGATATTTGGGCATTGGGGAGTAGCTTCGCAATCATGGTGCGGGCCAGCAGGCGGTTCATGGGATTGTCGTCGGCCAGCAGGATGCTTACTGCCTGATCGGATACGTAATTGGCAGGCTTTTCTACCGCATCGGGGAAGTGGTGCGGAACCTCAATCGTAGAGAGCACATTGGTTAGTTGGTGCAGAGTAACGGGCTTACTCATCACTTTTTGTATGGCGAGGGATTGCCGGGCTGCGTTGATCTCCTGATCATCAGCGGAGCTGTGCAGTAGCACAAAGGGTAATTGGTGAGAAGCAATTCCCATCGCCTCACGTACGTGTCGGATTACCTGGATGCCGGTGAGCGTTGGCATGTGCTGGTCGATGATCACGATATCGTACGTTCGCCTGCCTATCTTTTCCAGTGCCTCTTCGCCGTTGCTCGCACTATCGCTATCGATGCCCTTCAGCGTAAGCATATCCTGAATGATCTGCCGGTTTTTAGGATGGTCATCCACCACCAAAATCCGGTTGAAGTCAGTGATTAGGTGCCCGGCGGGGGTGGCTTCTTGTTTGGTTTCGGTACGCAACTTAAAGAAGAACCTACTTCCTACCCCTACCTGGCTTTCTAGCTCCAGGCGGGTTCCCATCATGCCAAGCAGTTGGTTAGAGATGGTGAGTCCCAATCCGGTGCCGCCGTACTTCCGGGTGGTAGAGGCATCTTCTTGCGAGAACGCCTCGAAGATGCTACCCTGTCGGTCTCGGTCGATGCCGATGCCCGTGTCGCGTACCGAAAATTCTAGGCAGCTCTGCCCGTCAGCACTCGTTTGGGGCACTAAATCGACACTGATTTCAATTTCACCGGCTTCGGTAAATTTGGTGGCATTGCCCAGCAGGTTAATCAGAATTTGCCGAATGCGAACCGGGTCAATCTGCGCGTAGCGCGGAAGCGAAGGCGATACGTTGATGAGCAGCTCAACCTGGCTGCTCTGCAGCTTGTGCTTAACCACGTTGCTGATCTGCTCCAGCAGCTCCCACAAGTCGCACTGCTCGGTACTAATTTCTAGTTTACCGGCCTCAATCTTTGAGAAATCTAGGATATCGTTAATCAGATCAAGCAGGAGGTTGGCCGACTGGTGCACCGCCTGCATGTACTGCTGCTGGGTTTCGCTAAGCGGGGTTTTGATCAGCAAGTCTGAGAAGCCGATTACGCCATTGAGGGGAGTACGGATTTCGTGACTCATATTGGCCAAGAACTCTGATTTTGCTACGCTAGCAGCTTTGGCCTGCCGCATCGCCTCAAGCAGGTTTTCCTCGTCTATCTTTTGTTCGGAAATATCCTGAAAGGTTCCGTAGAGCCGAACGCACTTCCCCTCCTGAAGCTCAGCGTGCCCGATGGTTCGAACCCAGCATTCGTTGCCCCGGACCGTAACAATCTGAAGGTCTTCCCGAAAAGACTCTCCGGTTTCCACTGCCCGAGACACGACTCGCTGGATCGTATCGCGGCTGTATCCTTCTTTGTAGAAGTTGATGCCCCCCGCCAGGTCAGGAACGAAGTTCGGTTCCACCTCGTGGATTTCACGGGTCATCCGCGTCCAGTAAACTGCATTCTCTCGTAGGTCTAGCTCCCACCCCCCCACGTGGGCCACCTGATTGGTTTGCTCTAACATTTCGCGGGTACGGGCCAGCTCCTGTTCGGCGGCCCGCCGTTCGGTTACGTTACGGAAGATGCCCCGCGTGATGGACTGACCGGACTCGGGATGGTGGATACTGACGTGCCCTTCTACGTATACGCGTTGGCCGGATTTGCTCAGGAAGACGGCGTTCACTACCGTTGCCCGGTGGGTTTCCATCAGGGCAGCAAACTGCTGCTGGCAGTGTTCAGTGCAATCCGGAGCGATCAGTTGGAACACATTTAGTTGGCGAGCCTCGTCAGGAGTGTAGCCCAGCGTATCGCACCACGCTTGGTTCACGTACAGAAACCGCCCCTGGTGGTCGACGCTCTGAATCAGGTCGTGGGCGTCGTCGAGGAACGACTGTAGTTCCTGCTTCGATGCGTATGCCTCCTGGGCGATAAACGATAGGCTTTCTTCTCTTAACTTGATAGCGGTTATGTCGGTATGCGCGCCCAGCATTCGCAAGGGGGTGCCCTGTTCGTCGCGGATCACTTTACCTCGGCAGCGAATCCATACGGTAGAGCCGTTCTGATGACGAAAGCGTACGATCAGGTCGTACGGAACAGACGGATCGTTGAGGTGGCGGTTAAAACTTTCGGTGGCAAGGTCTAAGTCTTCCGGAAACATAATGTCTTGCCAAGCGCTTGCCTTGTGGGGCATTGTGGTCGGATCGTACCCGAGGGTAGTCCAGAAGCGGGGATTCATCCATTCTTCCTCCAGATTTTCCAGATCCCAGTACCACAAACCATCCAGTGATCCCTCCTGGATGAAGTCAAAAACTTGTGGGCAGTTGCTGACCTGCTGATATAATTCTTTCTTTAAGTAATGTTCTGATGCGTCCATTGTCGGATTACTCTTTGGTGTGGTCTGTATTAGAAGGTAAGTAAAAGAATTCAGGGGGGAAGCCCATCTGAAGTACGACTACGATGGTACATAGGCAATTTTGGAAAGAAGAATCACAAAATTGACGCTAAGAACCTTATTAGTCGGAGGGGCGTTCGTAGAGAAAAGCAAGATGAAACGCATCCAACCCCAAGCCGGACAGGAGTCGGTGTGGGATTACCCCCGCCCGCCCCGTCTGGAGTCCGTTAGTCAGCACGTTCGTATCGTCTTCAATGATACGGTCATCGCTGATACCAACCGGGCGCTACGAATTCTGGAAACCAGTCATCCGCCGGTTTACTACTTACCTCCCGAGGACTTACGCATGGAACTGCTGCACCAGAACGCCCACCGGTCGTTCTGCGAGTTTAAGGGCATGGCCGGTTATTATGACTTAGAGGTAGAAGGAAAGCGGGTGACCAACGCCGCTTGGTTTTACCCCGACCCCGTTCCGGCGTACGCTGCTTTAAAAAATCATTTAGCCTTCTATCCTTCCAAGATGGACGCCTGCTACGTAGGCGACGAGCGGGTACATGCCCAGGAAGGAGACTTCTACGGGGGGTGGATCACCAGCAATATTGTGGGGCCGTTTAAGGGCGGAACCGGAACGTGGGGGTGGTAATTACCGTAGTTAGGGTATGAACGCTACCGTAGCAAAGTTACTCGACCGTTATCAGCGGTACGACTTGTCGAAGACGGTTGACTACGATAAGTTTAACCGATACGCGGTTACCCACCACAGCACCCGCATCGAGGGAAGTACGCTTACCGATACCGAAACCCAGCTACTACTTGACGAGGGGCTTACTCCGAAAGGAAAACCGCTGGAGCATTCGCTCATGGCTAAGGATCACCACCAAGCTTTACTCTTTGTGCTGCGTGAGGCAAGCGCTGGGCGAGAAATCAGCGTAGATTTTATTCGGCAGATCAACGCCCAGGTGATGCAAAGCACGGGTAGCGTATATCACACGGCTTTGGGCCAAGTAGACGCTTCCCAGGGAGAGTTTCGGAAGGGGAACGTGACGGCCGGGGGCGCGTACTTTCCTAACTACGACAAGGTGCCAAGACTAACTGAGCAATTGGTGGAAGAACTTTATAATTCAGCTGAACAGAAGACGACAGTAGCCGAGCAACTGGAACGCTCGTTCGCCGCGCACTTCAACCTAGTGTCCATCCATCCGTTTTACGATGGAAACGGTCGTAGCAGCCGCTTGTTGATGAACTTTATTCAGGCGCACAATAGCCTTCCGCTAGCGATTGTTTTTAGCGAAGACCGAAACGACTATTTCACGGCGCTGCAAGAAACTCGCCAACGGGAGGATATCAATATCTTTCACCAATTTATGTACGCGCAGTACGAAAAATATCTAGGTCAAGAAATCGACAAGTACGAAGCGATGCTCGGCGGGCGTTCTTCGAGCGGATCATCCTACTCACTTTTGTTTTAACTTATTCTCTATCGTATGAAAACGCTATCGTTCTCTTTCATCATCGCAATTCTAGCAAGCAGCTCCACCTGGGCGCAGTCGGCGCAGCACTTTGGCGAGCGCATTAACGAAGAAAACGCACTTTCGCCTACCGAGCTGGTGAACGCCGTAGGGCAGCACGGCACCACCGAAGCCAAAGTAGCCGGGGAGGTTACCGAGGTTTGCGCGGCGAAGGGCTGCTGGATGACCATGGACGTGGGCGGACAGGAAATGATGGTACGCTTTAAAGACTACGGCTTCTTTGTACCCAAAGACGCGGCCGGTAAAACGGCGGTAGTGCAGGGGCAAGCGAAGGTTGACACGGTAGACGTAGCCACGCTGCGCCACTACGCCGAAGACGCCGGAAAGTCCGAGGAAGAGGTGGAAGCCATCACTGAGCCGGAGGTGCAGTTGTCGTTTGAGGCCGAGGGGGTGATTCTGCGGGATTAAACCATAGATATCAAAGCTCAGCAACAAACCGAGAAAACCACTATCTTAGCAAAAAAGCCGTATGACTGACACCGCAAAACTAAAAGATACCCTGCACGAGATCATCGATCAGATTGAGGACCAGGCAACGCTTGAGGCAATGCGCACCCTTCTTACTCCCCAAATTGGTGCTCGTTTCTATCAGCACGGTCAGCAACTCACTCAGAAAGAGATAGACGATTTGCTAGAAGAAAGCGAAATGGATATCAAAGCCGGACGTACTATTTCTCAGCTAGAACTAAAAGCACAGATTCAATCGTGGCGGAAGCAGAGCAGCGCGAAGTAGTTTGGACCCGAGCGGCTCAAACTGATTTACAAAATATTTATGAGGCTGCTATTCCTCTTTCAGGAGAGAAAGAAGCGTATAAGCTAGTAGAAAGTATTCGCCGAAAAGCCGATTTTCTTTATCGGCCGATCATTGGTAGTACCCGCTTGGTAAGTTCTCGATATCCCGAGCGCGACTACCAGAAGCTGATTGTTAAGCCACACATCATTGTATTCCGCCAAATCGGTCAGGTAGTGTTTGTCAACCGCGTCTTTGATACGCGACAAAACCCTGATAAGCTGGGGCTATAATTTGCTTGATCTGAAGGTGTTGTTGTTTGAGGCGGAGGGAGTGATTTTGCGGGATTAGTTCAGACGGTAACCGGCGGATAGCTGAAATGCACGGTTCTTGGATTGAAAATCTATCGCATTTATTAGTGTTATCAGCGGATCATTAGGGTCAATCCATTGGTAATTATAGCTTGTCGGCGCTACGTCACGAAACCCGTATACGTACCGTAAATCCACGCTTAGCTTACTGTTAATGGCATATCCTAACCCGGCAACTAGTCCGATATCAAGCTTTTCATCCCACAACGCACCCGCGTCGCTGCTCTCCGAGCCAAATCTAGACCGAGCGGCGAAGAGGTAACTTATTTCAGGTCCCAAGAGTACAAATAGACGCTTCGAAGGAGAATATTCTGCCAGAAGAGGCATACTGAGATAGTGCAGACGCATGGTGAAAGGGTCATCCGGATTTCCTACTGTGACTGAAGGAGTTTCCGCACGAAACCCTTTGTTGGCGTACATCAGTTCAGGTCTGAAAAACACGCGTTGGCTGACCGGCTGTACGCCGTAAACTCCCGCTTGATAAGATAAGCGGTACCGCGCATTGCTTATTCCCAGGTGTTCTAGGGCCATACCGATCAGGCTTGCCCCGCCTTTAATGCCATAGTTCAACTGAGCAAAGGCCGACGAAGTCAACAGTGCAAGCATCAATAAGCCAACGAATCGCTTCATACGGTTTAGATTTTATAATGAGTAAAATGAACCATTTTTTAGAATAACGCCCCCTATTGACACCCTCGTATTCGCGCGTATAGTTTTTTCCTCAACGCAGATTTTTCCCCCACCAACCCCTATATTTGCTCTCTCACCCAAAGTCCATCAAACAACCCAACCCATGATTATCGGCGTACCTAAAGAGATAAAGAATAACGAAAACCGCGTAGCCCTAACCCCCGGTGGGGCCCAAGAACTGACCAAACTCGGCCACCAGGTAAAGGTGCAAACCCAAGCGGGCGTAGGCAGTGGCTTCGACGACGTCGAGTACCAGTCGGCCGGGGCCGAGATGCTGCCGTCGATCGAGGCGGTTTACGAAGCAGCGGAAATGATCATCAAGGTGAAAGAGCCCATCGAGCGCGAGTACGCTCTGGTGCGCCAAGATCAGCTGGTGTTTACCTACTTTCACTTTGCTTCCAGCGAGCCCCTCACGCGTGCCATGCAGAAAAGTGGCGCGGTATGCCTGGCCTACGAAACGGTAGAACTACCCGACCGTACGCTGCCCCTGCTGGTGCCTATGTCCGAGGTGGCAGGGCGAATGTCCATCCAGGAAGGAGCCAAGTACCTCGAGAAACCGATGCAGGGGCGGGGCATCCTGTTGGGCGGAGTGCCCGGCGTGCGTCCGGCCAAGGTGATGATCCTAGGCGGCGGTATCGTGGGCACCAACGCGGCCAAGATGGCGGCCGGACTGGGCGCCGACGTTACTATCCTGGATAATAACCTTAACCGGCTGCGCTACCTGGATGATATCCTACCAGCCAACGTAAACACCTTTATGTCGAGCGAGTACAACATCCGCTCGCTCATCTCTACCCATGACCTGATCGTGGGGGCGGTGCTGATTCCCGGCGCAAAAGCTCCCAAACTGATTACTCGGGACATGCTTCGGGAAATGCGGCCGGGCACGGTGGTGGTCGACGTAGCCGTGGATCAGGGCGGCTGCATCGAAACCTGCCGCCCCACTACGCACGAAGATCCTACCTTCTTGGTGGATGACGTGCTGCACTACTGCGTAGCCAATATGCCGGGGGCGGTTCCTTATACCTCTACCCTAGCGCTTACCAACGCTACCCTACCCTACGCTATGCTATTAGCCAATCTAGGTTGGGAAAAGGCCTGCGTGCAGTCCACTCCGCTCACCCTGGGGCTCAACGTTGTGCGGGGCAACGTAGTGTACCAAAGCGTAGCCGATGCCTTTAGCTTGCCGCACGTAGACGTAAAGGAATACGTAGCGTAGTTAGCAGCCGCCGTTTTGTAACCCTGTTCAGTCGCCGAACCGTGGCAGTGTCTCCTGAAAGTGGTACGTCCCGGCGGTATAATCCATCCGGCAGCAGTAGTGCTCGAGTCCGTTGGTGACCGTCAGATAGCGCGCCCGCAGCGATTGCCCGTAAACCGCCACTTGCTCGAACACTTGGGGCGACATTGGCACGGTAGCTGCCTTACACTCCACTACCATAAACGGAGTCCCGGTTCGATCATGCACCAGCACATCCGAACGAAGGGCCATTTGGTTGTAGCGTAACCCGGTTTCAACGCTTATCAAAGCCCTTGGATAGTCAAGCTGATGAACCAGATAATGTACGAAGTGCTGGCGCACCCACTCTTCCGGAGTCAGGGCGACGTACTTTCTTCGGATCGCGTCGAAAATGGCTACCTTGCCCGCCCGGCGCTGGAGTTGATGCTGAAAAGGAGGTAGGTTAAGCGTTGTCATAATCAATGCTGCCAAGATGAGTAAAACGATGGATATCTAAAAAATTAATTTGCCACTAGCCCGCTGGCACTGCGCAAGCCCCTGCTATCTTCTGTTCGTAAAAATCCTGCTGCCCTACCATGCTTCCGATCTCGATTCAGCAAACAATTACCCTGCTTACCATTCTATTTTTGTTTGTTGCTATCTACCAAGAGTGGGTGCGTCCGGCCCTGGGCTTTCTGCTCGCGGTGCTGGGCTTTGTGGTACTGGGTATTCTCACGCCCGCCGAAATGCTAGGCGGATTCTCTAACGAATCGATCGCCAGCGTGGTGCTACTCATCGTGCTCAGCGCCGCCTTGCGCAAAAACTTTCCCCTGGAGTCGCTCATCGACGCCACCTACCGTTTCGGCACCCGGGGGCGGCCCCTGAGCTACCGTAGCTTTTTATTCCGGATGATGGCGCAGGTAGCAGTTTTCTCCTCATTCGTCAACAATACGCCCATCGTGGCCCTGATGACTCCCTACGTGTTTCGCTGGGGCCGAAGCAACCAGGTGTCTCCCTCCCGGCTACTTATTCCCCTTTCTTACGCGACCATCATGGGGGGCATGATTACCCTGGTGGGTACCTCTACCACCCTGGTGCTCAATGGTTTTATGGTTGCGCGTGGCGTAGGCGAGATTCCAGGCGTACCGTTGCTGTTTATCGGGGGGGCGGTGTGCATCACGGGCATCATTTTTCTGGGGTTGGTAGGCTACCGACTCCTGCCCGACCACCGGGATATTCTGGAGAGCTTCGAGGAGAATAAGCGCGAGTACCTGGTGGAAACAATTCTTACGCCGGCGTCATCGCTAGCCGGGAAGACCGTGCTGGACGCCGGGCTGCGCAGCTTGCGGGGAATTTATCTGGTGGAAATCATTCGCCAGAAGCAGACGATTTCTCCCGTGGGGCCGCAGGAGAGGCTGCGCAGCGACGACGTGCTGATCTTTGCCGGAGAAACCGACTACGTGGTAGACCTGGTAGACAACCAAGTGGGGCTTACCCTGCCGCGGCCTGCCGATACCCGCAACACCGACCAGATCGAAGTGATGGAAGCAGTGGTAGGAGCAAACTCGAGTTTGGTAGGGCAGACCGCCAAAGAGATTGACTTCCGCGAGCGTTACAACGCCGCTATCGTGGCAATTCATCGCAACGGTGAGCGCATCAGCGGTAAGATTGGCGAGATCAAACTGCGGCAGGGCGATCTGCTGCTGCTCTACGCGGGCAAAGACTTTCGGCAGCGCGCCGACCTGTATCGGGATATCTTTATCATCTCACAGCTTAAAGAACGCCTGCAGCCCAATCGGCGAAAGGTATGGCTGTTCTCGGTAGCTTCTCTGGGCACCATTGCGCTGATCATCCTGGGGCAGTTGTCCCTGTTTGTGGGCTTGCTACTTATTTTTGCCACAATGGTAGGACTGCGAATGCTTACCCTCCCCGACGTGAAGCAGGAAGTAGACATCAATCTAGTAGGAATCCTGGTATTTTCATTGGCCCTGGGGCAAGCCATGATCAAGACGGGAAGCGGAGAGCTAATTGCCCGCTGGATGCTGGCGGCCACCGAAGGGACCAGTACTCTGGTTATTCTGGGAAGTCTGCTGCTCATCACTACCCTGCTCACCTCCTTCATCACCAACGTGGGGGCAGTGTCGATCACTTTCCCCCTGGCTTATTCCATTAGTGATACGCTGGGAGTGGACGGTACTCCCTTCTACCTGGCCATTGCCTACGCCGCCTCCGCCGCTTTTCTCACGCCCATTGGCTACCAAACCAACCTAATCGTGTACGGTCCGGGTGGTTATAGTTTCCGAGACTTTCTGCGGGTAGGCTTGCCCGTAACGCTTATCTACTTAATAACGGTGCTGGTGGTCATCCGCTGGCTCTATCCCCTGGCGTAGCGCTACCGCTTAATTACCCGCTGGATAGTTTCTTGTCCGGCGGCGCGCAACCGCAAGAAGTAGATGCCCGGAGCGTAGGTCGTGAGGTCAAATGCTACCCGATCTCCGGCTAGCACGTGGCGCTTGGCGAGCGGCACTCCCAGCACGTTAAGCAACTCGGCACTAAAGGCAGTGGGATGGCCTGCCGCCCGATGTACGGTGAGCGCTCGACTGGCCGGATTAGGGTAAATGATAAACTCTTCTTCGGGCGATCCTGACGCCGGGTCGATGCTGGTGACTACGGTGGTGTCGCTTGGCTCGGGCTGCGATGGTGACGGATCGTCAGCAGTAGGCTCAGGGGTTTGGGCAGCACTCCACTCGTAGGCTCCCAGGTCGGGGGCGCTTCCCTCAAAAGGAAACCCTACCTCGGTGCCCCGATCTACTACGTAACTCTCCGCTCCGCTTGGTGCGTAGTACGCCCTGGGCTTCTCACCACGAAGCGCCAACTGGGGGTTGCTTTCCGAAACAACCGACGGAATATTCGCTACCTTCCAGGCTACGTTGTGACTTATGTCCAAGCCCGTTTCCGGTAAACTACCGCGACTAAAGGCGGAGGGTTTGTTAGGCGACTGAGCGTCTACCGAGAATACTATGTTGTTCTTTATCTGCCAGTTTTTCACCGCCCCACTCACCTCTAAAAAACTCGTAGGGAAGTTGTTCCGGTCTGAGTTTACCAGGTACACCGTATTGTTCAGGATGCTGATATTCTCGTTCAGCTCGTTTTTCTTGAACACAAAGCCCATGGAGCATTCGGCTACGTTGTGGTGGATCTTGGTAGGTCCGGCGTTCTCTCCGCCGTGAATTTCAAATACCCGACCGCTATTGCCCCATTTTTGTGCAAAGTAGTTGTGATCAATCTCTAGGTAATTGCGGGGTCCCTCTACCCCACCGGAGCCGTAGAATACATTATCATGGATGCGTACGGTATACGTGTAGTCGCCACGATCGGAAGGGTGCTTTTGATTTCCCGCTCGCGGTACTGATACCATACCGTTGAACACATTGTTATAAATTTCTAGCCCCCACTCAAATTCATGGGCTGACTCCAGGTCAAACGGCCTTCCGGAGGTGCTATCGAGGGTTACTTTGTTGTGGAAGATATTATCGTGAATTTTAGCGTTTTCGTGGCCGCTGGCTTTGTAGCCGTAACCCCCGCCCTTGGTCGTTTTAAACTCACAATGGCTCAGCTCCATGTCTTCCACGTAGCGGGTGCGCATGCCCCCACCCCACTCGTTGCAGTGCTTTTCGTAGCTAGCATCTTCAAATTGGCAGTCTTTCACGGTAATTTTACCGGATCGGTTTAGGTAGAGTCCCGCCCAGCTGAAGTTGCGTATTGTTACGTTTTTTACCTCAATCCGATCACTGTCCCACACGTGGATAGCACCGTACAGGGGGTTCTCATCCGAAGAGGTAAAAAGAATATCTTTGATCACTACGTCTTTTCTCTTAGAGGGCACTGAGACCAAGTAGTTGGGAGCCTGTTCACTCCAATTGCAGTAGGCATCGGGAGAAGCGGTGAAAGAAGCAGCATTGGTTACCGTTGTTTTGTTAGCCCCCTGTCCCACCAGCGTGAAGCCACTCTTGAGTACGGCGGTTTTGGTGGCGGTAAAGGTACCCTCACCCAGTTGAATGACGGCTGCCCCCTCGGGCACCTGCTCGCAGGCGTAGGCCAAGCTCTTCCAAGCGTTCGCCGGTGACAGGCCATCTCGGCCCATGTCATCCTGGCCGGTAGTAGACACGTGATACGTTGTTTGCGCGTGACTTATATGGCTACTGAGAAAAATAGCGAAAACGAGGGTAGAGAATTTTAGCATAGAGACAGGGTTTAGCCACGAAGGACGTCACGCTTGCTCTGCCATAAAATCTCAAATCACGGATTGACCAACTTATGTAAGGTCTGGGTAAGAGCGGCCGAAAAATAAGGTAGTTCAAAAAGTATCGGCGCAGACCCAGCTACCTCATAAACTGGTTCGCAACGAAACGATTATGGTATGTATGGTTATAATGGCTGGGCTTACCGTCCACCCACTGCCATTGCCTCGGTGGGCATCAGGAATATGCTTTCATCGGGTGGAATTTCGCTGAGCTGCACGTTGCGATAGTGCGTTGTATCGCGCACTTCGCCCAAGGCATCGTCCTCCCAGTGGTAGCTGATCACCCGTTCGGGCAGTAGCAGTCCGTTCACCTCGTTCCACGCCTGGTACCAGCGCGCGCTGTACCGTCCACTGGGCTTACCACTAAAGTAGGTCACCGTGTTCAGCAGCCAGGTAAGGTGGTGGGTATCAGGATCGAAGTAGGCCAGGTATTCATCATCGGAAGCGTCGCCCACCCCCGGCTCAAAACCAACGCGAACCCCCTCGTAGGTTCGGTCGCGGATGGTACGAGGCGCCAGTGGTTCGTAGCGAATGCCCGGGTCGGCAAACAGGAAGGGCAGCGCCATAAAGTAGAACTGTAGGTTATGATAAAAGCGCGCGTCGCCCGCAAAGGCCGCCGTATCAGGGCTTATCCAGTGCTGTGTGCCGTCGTAGCCAATGGTATACGCCTCACCGGTGAGGAGCACCTTGCGCGCGCGTAACGCAATAAGTTGGTGATCAAGCCGCTGCCCCTTTCGGTACACGTCGTACTCCAGCCGTTGCTGCGCCCGCCACTGAGACAGTCCCCCGTGGGCTTCTAAAGACTGCATTAAACCCGATGGGAACGTATCCGAAGGCGAAGTCGGGTCGGATTCAGCAGTGGTGTCGTTGTTCGGGGGTGCACAACCGTACTGCAGTGCCACCGCGAGAACGAGTAAGAAACTAACGTAAAACACTCGATTCATTATGTGATATTTACTTTTGGGTGTCGTTCGGTGGACACCTTCGCTCTACCTAAGCAGCGCAACTTGGTTGAGGGGTAACCTGAACTGGCTGACTAACTTGAGTGGTCTTTCACAATCCGCCACTGCCCGTCGATCCGGCGAAATAAAAGCGTAAAATATCCCTCTAAGTCGCCAATGCTTCGCTGCAGCGACCACCGGCCCACCATAAAGTAGGCACTTTCAGAAAGGGCCTCCAGCGACAGTATATCAAAGTGAAGAGTGCCCATTGCCGCCCGATCAGGATAGCGTTTTTGGTAGTTCGCCAGGGTGCTGTCGTAGCCGTAGGTGATACCGGATTTACCAATAAACATCAGCGAATCCGAACGCCAGTAGCCTTCCATAAAGCAGTCTAAGTCACCTTCGTTCCAGCACCGGACCTGCTGATCCATGATGGATTGAATTGCCCCTTGGTCTTCCGAAGACTGCGCCTGAGCGAAGCACAAGGAAACGAAGCAGAAGCCCAGCAAGATGACCGATTTAAGGAATGTCACGCAACGTGGATTCAAGTAGTTCTGGATTCTATGTTCGGGGTTGATCATTTAAGAACTCAGAACCTTTAAACTCACAATCGCTTGATCCGTACGTTGCGAAACCACACTCGATCGCCGTGGTCTTGTAATGCAATGTGACCTTCTTTGGCCTTTCCGTAGCCGGGCATATCCTTGAACTTCGTTTGGGCTACCTGCTCCTTCCAAACGTCAGTCCACAGGTCATACTCCACCACTTTTTTGCCATTGAGCCAGTGCTCCACGTGCCCGTCGTTCACCACAATCTTGCCCTGGTTGAACTCATTGATGGACTTCATCACCGCCCCTTCGGCCGCATTCAGGCCGTAGTTTGCCCCGGTTTTCTGCGAGGACTCCAGTGGGTAGTCGTTCTTTTCAGTAAAGTTGTCGGCATCAATAATTTGGTACTCTGGTCCGGTCTCGAAGCTGTGCTCATACTGCTCGTCTTCTTGCACCAGGTAGATCACCCCGCTGTTGCCCGCCTCGGCCACCTTCCACTCAAACTCCAGCTCGAAGTTCTGGTACGTGTCGTTGGTCACAATATCACCCTGTCCGCCCTCGGTGGTAAGCGTTTCGTCCTCAATCTTCCAGCTAACCCCCTCGCCGCGGTAGTCGTGCCAGTGGTCCAAACTATTGCCGTCGAAGAGCACCTCCCAATCATTAGTCGTTTGCGCCACTACTTCGGAAGGAGCGAGAGTAGCCTGCTCGGTAGTTGACTCTGGAGTAGAGCAACCCCAGATGAGCGCAACGGCGATAGATGTAAAAACACCGCGAGCGATTGTTGGTAGGGTTTTCATTAGATTGGTTAGTGTAAGAACACGATAATCGTAGGAACACGCTGCACCCACCGTGGACACGGCATGTTCCTACGGTGATATTATTCCCTTTTTCCCATGGCCTTCTCAGCACTCACCTCCTGCATGTTTTCCGGATCCCAGTATACTACGCGCTTTTCGTAGTGGCTGGTATTGGAGGCCAACGCCGGACCGGCGGCGCGCAGTCCGAATACGGCCCCTTCCACGGTTTCCTCTCCGGTGCGCATGGCGTTGAAGAAGTCAGCGAAGTGATCGCGCCGCATGCCTTCCCCGCCGTAGTCTTCGGGTGGGGTGTAGGTTTCTTCGGTGGGCTTAAACTTCTCGTTCATGGAGTCGGCGTACTTCTTCTTGTACTCCTTCTCAAACTCCTTCTGCGTGGCTTCGGGGAAGGTGCCGAAGGTATCCCACCCACCGTAGCCGGGCGCTTTGGGCAGCTTGTTGCGCCGCACCGTCACGCTGTTCCAGCCAATGTCCATCTCCCCCTCGGAGCCTACAATACGAATACCTGTTCTTCCGCCTGATCCATCCACGAAGTTCACCCGCAGCCCCAGGTTAAAGGCCGGATGCTGCTCAGTTTTAGGGTAGTCGTACAAGCCCATCATCACGTCGGCCACGTCGCGGCCGTCTTCCCAGTAGCGGAGTCCGCCGGTAGAGTAAATGCGTTCGGGCCCGATAGCCCCGGTGATGTTGTGCAGCATGGTGAATAGGTGCACGAACAGGTCGCCCGGAATGCCGGTACCGTAGTCACGGTAGTTGCGCCAGTGAAAGAAGCGCTCGGCGCTGAAGGGCAGGTCGGTGGCGTCGCCCTGAAACATCTTCCAGTCGCAGGTTTCGGCCGAGGCGTCGGGCGGAATAGAGTATTGCCAGGCGCCCAGTGCGTCGTAGCGGTCGAAGTAGGCTTCGGCAAGCACCATCTGGCCGATCTCTCCGGCTGCGTAAAACTCCCTGGCCTTGATGTGGGCCAGCGAGCTGGCAAACTGACTGCCCACCTGAAAAGCTTTTTTGGTTTTCTTCTGCGTTTCAACCACGGCGGGACCTTCCTTGATGTACTGCACCATGGGCTTCTCGCAGTACACCGCCTTGCCCTTCTCCATGGCCTGAATTGCCATGCGGTCGTGCCAGTGGTCGGGGGTGGCAATAACCACCGCGTCGATGCCCGGATCGTCGAGAATCTCCTGGTAGTTCATGGTGGTTTTCAGCTGGTCGCCGTACACTTCTTTGGCACGGGTGAGGTGGCCCCGGTAGCTATCAGCTACTGAGATCAGCTCGATGCCCGGTTGGGTGAGCGCCGCGTCTACGTCGCCAAAGCCCATAATGCCCATGCCGATGCCCGCGATGGTGATGCGGTCGTTGGCGGGCACCGGACCGCGTCGTTTAAGGATGTGAAAGGTTTTGGACGGAGAAGCTGCCAGGGCTGCCGGGCCAGTAGCCAGGACCGCCGCCGTACCGCTTAGTTTCTTAAGAAACGTACGGCGGGCGTTATTAGATAATTGAGACATAAATGGGTTACGTTGGTGTAGGTTTGGAAAGATAATCGAAAAAGATGAGGGGAACAACAAGACAATCCAAGCCTTCTTATTTTCGGCTACTTAATTGGGCACGATACGCCCCCCCACAACGTTTGTTTTGCCTTAAAGACGTAAGCCGATGCACCGAACGTATCATCTGCGACACTTTTATGGCATCAGATAGCTATCTTTGTCCCCACAACAACCTCTTGTCGTCATGACCCACGCCATCACCTTCGACAACGCCAGCGGACACGCGCTCGCGGCCCGCCTGGACGTACCGGCCTTTGCTCCGCAGGCTTACGCCATCTTCGCGCACTGCTTCACCTGTAGCAAAAATCTGAATGCCGTACGGCACATCAGCCGCGCGCTCACCGAGCAGGGCATCGCGGTGTTGCGCTTCGACTTTACCGGCTTGGGCGACAGCGAAGGAGAGTTCGCCAACACCAACTTCTCGTCGAACGTAGAAGACCTGCTGGCGGCGGCCGCTTACCTAGAAGAACACCATGCCGCGCCGAAACTTCTGGTGGGCCACTCGCTGGGCGGGGCGGCGGTGCTGCTGGCCAGTTTGCGCATCAAGTCGGTGCAGGCGGTGGCGACGCTGGCCGCTCCGGACCGTCCCGATCACCTGCAACGTCTGTTTACCCAAGATCTGGAAACCATCCGGAAAGAAGGCAAGGCCGAGATCAACCTGGGCGGACGACCATTTACCATCACCCGGCAGCTTATCGACGACCTGCAACAGGCCCACGAGAAGCACGACTACGAACGGATTGAGCAACCACTACTCATTCTGCACTCGCCCAGCGACCAAACGGTGTCGGTCGACAATGCGGCGGACCTCTACCGGCAGGCCCGGCACCCAAAGTCGTTTATTGCCTTGGACGGGGCCGACCACCTGCTGAGCGACGAGGCCGACGCGGTATACGCGGGTACCATGATTGGCACCTGGGCCCGGCGCTACGTAACCTCCGCCCCCGATCAACCACCTGCCGAGCCTGATACGGCGGTGGTTACGTACACCGAAGCGGGCTTCACCACCGCGGTGCAGGTGGGGCCGCACCATCTGGTGGCCGACGAACCCGAATCGGTAGGAGGCAGCAACCTAGGGCCCACACCCTACGATCTAGTCGCCGCCGGTTTGGGAGCCTGCACGGGCATGACCCTGCGCATGTACGCCGACCGCAAGGGCTGGCCGCTGGAGGCCGTGCAGGTGCGGCTAGAACATAAGAAGGTGTACGTCCACGACTGCGAGCACTGCCAGGACCCGGAGCAGAAAATTGACCGGGTGGAGCGGATCATTACGCTAACCGGTCCGTTAGAGGATAAACAGCGAGCGCGCCTGGCCGAGATTGCCGACAAGTGTCCGGTGCACAAAACCCTGGAAGCGGGCGTACGGGTGGTAACGCGCTTGGCGGACAACTAAAATCAGCCGTTTGTCTTTTATCAAAGCGCCGATAGCCAGATATTTGCCATCGAAACAAATATCAGCTTAGCGTACTTTTATGCGATCTTATTTCTTGGCGTGGGTGATTGTAGGTTTGGTTGGCTGTCCGGAGCTATTGAGCGCCCAAATCCTGAACGTGGAAAAAACCCGTATCAAGGGTGACTCGGCCAACTACTTTGTGGGTAACGTGGGGGTTAACTTCAGCATCAACAACCGCAACTTAACCGACACCGGCGAAGGTATCTACTTTATCGGGCTGGCGGCTACCTCCGACATCGGCTACCTTACCCAGCACAGCAGCTACTTTCTGCTGAGTCAATTTCAGTATAATGCCACCTCTGAGCAGGACATTAATAGCACCGGCTACGGGCACTTTCGGACTACCTTTCGGCGCCAGCAACCGCTGTCGTACGAAACCTTCGCTCAGGTGCAGTACGACCAGGGCCGGGGCATGGTGTTTCGGGGACTAGCGGGTGGAAACGTGCGGCTGCGCATCTACGAAGGAGAAAAATCTAACCTGTACGTAGGCATTGGAGCCATGCGCGAGCGCGAAGTGTGGCAGGTGCCCAGCGGTTTGGTTACCGAAGAGGGGGAGGCAAACCGCGCTATCAATATTTGGAAGAGCACCAACTACTTGGTGACCAACGTGAGCCTGAACCAGTTTGTGAGTTTTAACGCCATCACCTACTTCCAGACGGGGTATGACCCCGAAGCCGGATTTTTTCGCCACCGGGTGAGCTTAGATACCAACGTGCTGGTAAAGGTTACCGCCCGCCTGGCCCTCCGCACCTACGCAGGCTTCACCTACGAAAACCAGCCTATCGTACCCATCACCAAGCTGGTTTACTCGGTGACCAATGGCATCCAGCTCAGCTTCTAGCACCTACTGCCAAAATGCGGCGCGCTCGTAGTTCGGGTAAATTTTGTAATACTTATCGGCCACCTTATCGAAGATCGCCTCCCGCAGCTTACTAAAATTAGTTCGCTGCTCGGCCGACACAAAGATTGCGTCGTGTTTGCCGTTACTAAGATACGTGGCCTCCAGTTGCTCTAGCGTTACCGGGGGCTGGTAGTCCAGATCCTCTTCGCTCGCTGCAGGACCGTTCTCGTGCGACTGGTTCATTAGCTTATCAATCTTATTAAATACCAGCAAGGTAGGCTTGTCCGCCGCCCCAATCTCAGCCAGAATATCATCCACCACCTTGATCTGCTCCTCAAACGAGGGGTGCGACACGTCTACCACGTGCAGCAGCACGTCGGCCTCGCGCACCTCATCGAGGGTAGATTTAAAGCACTCGATAAGCGTGTGAGGCAGTTTACGAATAAACCCTACCGTGTCGGTAAGCAAGAAAGGGATGTTGCCCACCACCACCTTGCGCACCGTAGAGTCGACCGTGGCGAAGAGTTTATCTTCAGCAAACACATCGGACTTCGACAACAGGCGCATCAGGGTAGATTTGCCCACGTTGGTATAGCCCACCAGGGCCACGCGCACCACCTTCTGCCGCGACTTGCGGCGGGTAACGCTTTGCTTATCAATCTTCTCCAACTTCTGGCTAAACAGCGCAATCCGGTCGCGCACAATCCGGCGGTCCGTCTCCAATTCTTTTTCCCCCGGTCCGCGCATGCCGATGCCCCCCTTCTGTTTGCTCAGGTGTGTCCACATCTTGGTAAGTCGGGGCAGGATGTATTGGTACTGCGCCAGTTCTACCTGCGACTTCGCCTGGGCGGTTTTGGCCCGCAGCGAAAATATGTTGAGGATTAACAGACTGCGGTCCAGCACCTTGCACTCGAGCGCCCGCTCGATGTTGCGCACCTGCGAGGGCGACAAATCGTCGTCGAAGATCACCATGTCCACGTCGTGCTCCTTCACGTAGGCGGCGATCTCCTCTAACTTGCCCTTGCCCACAAAGGTGGTTACGTCGGGCTTATCGGTACGCTGGGTAAAGCGCTCTAGGGTAATCGCACCCGAGGTTTCGGCCAAAAAAGCCAATTCATCCAGGTACTCGTTGACTTTTTGCTCGTTCTGCTGCTGGGTGATCAGGGCTACGAGCACCGCGGTTTCGGGCACCGCAGCCGTGGATATGGGTTCAATCATTGGTTAGATACGGTTGCTGAAGGATAACACTATAGAAGCGGAAATCTGGCGCTAAAGTTCGCTAGAGGGCAATCTCCCGAAGATTTCCGTGGCGCACGTAGGCGGGCTGCCCGTCCCATTCGATCTGCACCCACACGTCCTGTTGCTCACCGATGGGTACCCGGTGCCCCTTCTGGCCAATGGATACCACCTCCGAACCGGACGAAGGGGCCGCCATGATGTAGGTATGATCACGCATGATGATCGCCTGCCGCGGTGCTAGGGAGGTATTGATCATCCACCCTAGTAAGCCTAGCACCAGCAAGTACGTAACTCCCCACCCGTAGGGGCGGCCCTGCGATCGGTGAGAGGACGCAATAAAGATAAGTCCGACCATGCTCAAGGCAATAAGTGCATAGATAATATAGTACCGATACTCCCGAAAGTAGTTATAGAACAGTTGATAGTCGGTAGTTGCGTAGCCCCGCAAATTGTATTGTTCGGAGAGTTGCTGCATCTTTTGTACGGCTGCCTCATCGGCGGTAAGCAGATAGTACTCGTTGAGGTAGTACAGCGCTTCGCTATACGCGCCCGTGCTTTCCTGGATAAACGCCATCTTAAGCAGCAAAGCAGGTGTAGCAACGCCCTGTTCAGCAAATAGTTGCTTGTACAGGCCCAGCGACTCGGTGTACTGGCGGGCGGCAAAAAGCGAATCAGCTGCCCCCAGTAATTCTTCGGAACTATCTTGAGCCCTAACGATGGGATTAAAGCAAACTAAGCACCACAGGGTAAAAAAAAAGACAAAATAATGAGGGGCTCTTTGCATTCTCATGGTCATACTTTACATTTGCAACGCAATTACGGGTATCCACCTTTCAAAATCAACCGCATGGTGGATTACCCATCGCTTTACTTCCCCGAATCAGTAGCTCAGCTGGTAGAGCAACGCCCTTTTAAGGCGTGGGTCCTGGGTTCGAGCCCCAGCTGATTCACCTTTTTTCCCCGCAAGATTTTGCTTGTGGGGTTTTTTTATTCGTAAACCTTTGTACATTGGCAAATACCGCTCTTAAGGGTTTTTGCGCTAGTTATGAAAATTTTTCTTATTGACGACAATACCATAGATCTACTTATCAGTCGCAAGCTTCTTCTCAAACACGACCAGGATCTAATAGTTACCGAGTTTAGCAAAGCCCAGGAGGCCATCTTAGCCCTGCAGGATACGCAAGAAGCCTCTCCCGATCTGGTGCTTCTGGACCTTAACATGCCTGGCATGAACGGGTGGGAATTTTTGGAGGCGGTGAAGCAGAAAGACTACGCACCCGAGCGCGTTTTCATCCTCACCTCCTCGCTGGATGAACGAGACAAGACGATGGCTACGCAGTACCCGTCGGTGAAAGGATACATTACCAAGCCGCTTAATACCGACAGCATTACCAAGGTTCTGAACCATCCATCTTAATACTTGTACCAAGAAGCGTTTAGAAGCATTTTTCCAGTTGTCGCCGAAAAACCCATCGTTTTTAACGTTTTTTATTACATTTTATTTAAATCCGGGGGGCAATCCAAACATAAATTCAGCATTTACAGTATATTAGTACGCGTATACAAATGCAATCGCGTACTTGATGAAGAAAATTCTACTTGTCCTCTGCTCAGCAATCATCGGCACCTCGCTCGCGTTCGCCAGCAAGCCGGTTGATCCTGTGCCCTTCGGCAAGAGGAACGTCTTTACCATCAAGCAAGATGCGCCGGTATATCCCAACCCGGCCCGCGACCATATTATTCTTCAGCTGGCCGAAACAGCTCCCATTAGCAACCGTAACATCAGGGTAGAGATTCGTAATATCTTGGGCGATGCAATGCCCGTACTGATGGAATCTGTTAGCGGGGGCAAGTATCGGATCAGCCTATCTGATTACCCCAGTGGCTACTACCTTTTGGTGCTACAGTGCGAGCGTTGCAGTGACGACCAGGGCCGTTATGAGGAGATTCATAAGTTTCTGAAGCAGTAATTATCAATCTTTTTTTCGGTAACGATACAGCGTTCGCAGGTGATCGCCCTCGTCGGTGTGGAAAAAATAGGGCGTTTGCTCTCCTGAAGCGTTACGGATGTGGGTGCTACTAAACGCCCCCTCTTGCTCAAGCGCCTTGCCATCGGTGGCCTTCGCTGGGTCGCTGCGCCGGTAGTAAAACGAACAGAAAACGCCCGCCGCGGCTCCTAGCAGGTGCGATTCCCACGAAATTGAGGCATCAGACCCCGGAAGCAATCCTTGTAGCATACCACTGTACAGGAAAGTAACGGCCAGTGCTACCGCAGTCGAGCGGACATCTCTCCGAAACACCCCACTAAAGAACAGGAAAGCGGCCAAGCCGTACACCAGTCCGCTGGCTCCGATATGGTACGCCTCGCGGGCGGCAATCCACACCCAGAACCCCGTGATCAGGTAGATAGCAGCAAACACCTGTAGAGCAATGCGGGGGTAGATAAAGAATACGGCGGTAAGCAGCAACAGGATCGGAACCGTATTGGATATCAGGTGCAGAAAGTCGCCGTGTACCAGCGGGGCGGTCAGGATACCCACCATGCCCGAGGCGTGCCGGGGAAAGATGCCGAGGCTTCCGAAACTGCTCGAGGTACTCCACTCTAACGTGCGCACCAGCCAAAGCAGCAGGGTAAACCCTCCGGCAAACAGCCAACTGCGGCGAAACAGCCGTTGGTCGCGATCCTTCATGGACTACTGATCTAGCAACCCCCGTACCCGGTGCACCACCGAAGTGCCAACGAGCGACAAGCCAGCGTTAAATACCACTAGACTAAGGGTACCCCGCCAAAACCAGGATTTTTTGCGTTGCTTGGCCGATAAAGCCTCCCCGAAAAGGCTCAGGCCCAGTCCGGTAGCCAGCAGTCCGCCCACTGCGTACGAAAGCCAGGGAATGAGATAACGTTTTTTCATAAAGGTAAGGTAGTAATTAAGATTGAAAACAGTGGTGTACTTCTTCCGGTTATTACCCATGAATACGCTTCAAACTAACCATTATGCCTACCCAAGACCGCTCGCTGGAAGACTACCTGAAGAAGCTCATGGAGCTTCAGTATAACTCGAGCTCCGAACAACAGTTTACCGAGGCAGAGCTAAAAGACATCGCCCTGGAAGCGGGGCTCACCGAACGCGCCTGGCAGGAGTCGCAGGAGCAGGCCCGGCAGCACCTGCAACGGGGCAAAGCCTATCTAGAAACCCGCAACTACGAAGATGCGGCTCCCGAACTGGAGCAGGCCGCCGCCCTACGTCCCCACGATGCCGAAGCTAATTATCTGGCCGCCGAAGCCTTTCTGCAGCGGGGCAGTCGCCACCAAAATGATGCTGACTTCGGCAAGGCCGACTACTACCTGGACCGCACCATTAATATCAACCCCCACCACCGCGAAGCGCTCCGCCTTAAGGGTGAGGTAAACGACAAACAGCGCGTGCACCAGAACACCGTTACGAGTAAAAAGCGCACCAGCAAACTTACCAAATGGGGCATCATTGGCGGGGTGGCCGTGCTGTTGATCGCAGGGTTCTTTAGCATGTACAACAGCATGGTGGGCCTGGAAGAAAACGTGAACGGATCCTGGGCGCAGGTTGAGAACCAGTACGAGCGCCGCGCCGAACTGATTCCTAACCTGGTAGAAACTGTGCGGGGGGCGGCCGACTTCGAGCGCGAAACCCTCAACGAGGTGGTGCAGGCGCGGGCCGCCGCTACTGCGGTGAACATCGGACCGGGCGACCTGAACGAAGCGTCCCTTGAAGCGTTTGCCGAGCGGCAGCAGGCCCTGTCAGGATCGCTAAGCCGGTTGCTGGCGGTGGCCGAAAACTATCCGACCCTTACCGCCACGGGTAACTTCCGTGACCTACAAGCCCAACTGGAAGGTACCGAAAATCGCATTGCCGTAGAGCGAAAGCGCTTTAACGAGTCGGTGCAAACCTACAACGCCCGCGCCCGCCGCTTCCCCTACAACATGTTGGGCTTTGATACCAAAGCTTACTTCTCGTCTGACCCCGAGAACGCTACCGCCCCGAAGGTTACTTTTTAAGCGTACAATTCACCCGCCCGATGGCTACCCCCTTGTTTACTTCCGAAGAGCTTACCCAGATTCAGCAGGCGGTGCAACGCGCCGAAGCGGGCTCGGGCGGCGAGATCGTGCCCGTGCTGGCCCGGCAGTCGTCGTTCTACGAGTCGGCCTACTGGCGGGGCGGCTTCCTGCTGGCCCTGCTCGTCGGCGGGCTGCTTACGCTGCTCTACTTCACCACCGACTTTTTACTCTTCGCCCCGCCCCATCTCTGGCTGCTTGCCGTGCTGGCGAGCGGGTTGCTGGGCGCACTCATCACGCTGCTCATTCCGGTAGTGAAGCGTCTGCTCATCGGGCGCGCTACGCAAGAAGACCGGGTACTTGACCAGGCCAAGACGTTATTTTACGACCACGGACTAGCCACCACCGAGCAGCGCACCGGTATTTTGTTGTATATCAGTTTCTTTGAGCACCGGGCGGTGATTCTGGCCGACGTGGGTATCGACGAGCTGGTACCCCCGCAGTCGTGGCAGGTAATGATTGACGAACTGACCACCGGACTGAAGCAGGGGCGGCGGGTAGAGAGCATCTGCGCCACGTTGGCCGCCTGCGGGCGGTTGCTGGAGGAAAGCGGCGTACAGCGGGCGACCGACGACGACAACGAACTGTCGGATGAAGTGCAGGTACGGGAATAACGCATGGCTAATTATATTTTTTCTATCATCATACTTTTTATGCTTCACCGTCGCTTTTCCTGGATTCTCCTACTGCTCATAGCCCCCTTGGCGTTCGCGCAGGAGATACCCACCTTTTCGGGGTACGTAAACGACTACGCTAACCTGCTCACCAACGGTACCACCCAGGAACTAGACGCCCGACTGCGCGACCATGAGCAACGCACCACCAACCAGGTGACGGTGCTTACCGTACCCAGTTTGGAGGGCGGCAACCTGGAAGAATTTTCGCTGCGGGTAGCCGAAGCGCTCAAGGTGGGGCAACAAGGAAAAGACAACGGGATCCTGCTACTGGTGGCCCGTGACGACCGGAAGATTCGCATTGAGGTGGGCTACGGACTAGAGCCCTACCTGCCCGATGCCTACGCGAGCCGCATTATCCGAGAGGTAATTGCCCCCTACTTCAAGCAGAGCAACTACGACGCAGGCATTGCCGCGGGGGTAAATGCGATCCTCGAGAAGGTAGAGGGCATTGATGAACTTAGTGAACGGGAGGTGGTACAGCAGGATCAGGGTTTTAGCTTCGGAACCATGCTGCTTGCCCTTTTTTCGGCCATTGTCGGATGGTTCATCATCAAGAAGCGCCGCCGTAACGCGCCCCGCAAGAGCAAAAAGACCGGCCTGCCGATGAAGAAGCTAAGCGAACGAGAAGAGGATGTGCACCTAAGTCGGGGGCAGCAGGTGGAGGAGGAAATCGGTTCGGTAGACTACGACGTATGGGTATCGGACAAGCCCGACGACGTGATGACGCTCGCCTACCGCAGTTCCCTGTCGAAGTACTCAGAGTGCTCCAACTGCGGGTTCCGCACCTACTACCACGCCAACAGTAAAACGCTGCGCAGCGCCACCTACGGGCGCGACGGGCAGGGCGTGCGCAACTACGCGTGCCGAAACTGCAACTATACGCACACCAAGCGCTACCGCATTCCCCGCCTGCAACGGCGGCGCACCGTAATTGTGGGCGGCGGCGGGTTCATCGGGGGCGGTGGTGGCTCGTTCGGTGGGGGCGGCGGAGGTTTTAGCGGCGGTGGATTTTCGGGCGGCGGCGGCTCGTTCGGCGGCGGCGGTGCTTCGGGGGGGTGGTGACCTGGTGATTTTTCTAAGCGTTACGTGCCACACGCATCGGCGTTGGTAAAAATCTGGATAAATACGTGCTCAAGCGTCTGGGTAGCGATGATAGCGTCTCTGTTATCGGATGGTGTGAACAAGTATTGTTCTAGCAATGCCAGGCAGCGCTCGTCGATGACCTTCTTCTTGAGTAGGTAGTCAACCACCGTACGATATTTTTTGGGTAATTTTTTATGCCCCCTGAAGAAAGGAGTCTGACTCATCATCCCTACCCCAAAGTAGACGTTAGCAGTGTCATTAGGAAAATAGCGGCGGATATCCTCCGGCAAAGCCTGTAGCGATAGCTGTTCCATTCTACCAAAGAGACCTTGGGTGTCTTCAATTTTCCCTGTTCGAACCTCTTCCACTAATGTCTGGTATACCTCTTCGGGAATGATTTGCTGTTGGTAAAAGGTTTTCGCTACTCCTTTAAAAGTTCTACTGCTCTGGGTAAATGCTTTTCCGCCTACGGAAAGGAGGAGCAGTAACACAGCAAGTATCTTCATGCGCGTAAGTTTACCTAAGTTTTCCTTCACCTTCCTACAGTAGCACGATGCCTACTCAATAGTACGAAAGTATGAAAACTTAGACGGTACTGCTGGAGTATTTCTGTTAAGGACTATGGGTGTATAGCAACCCATCAATACCGCTCGTAATATAACCAAATTGACTTTTCGGTAGTTAGGACAATAACTAATCCTATTTTTTCTGCTACCTAAGCGTAGTCTTGATCGATTACTACTATGAAACTGATCCGACCCAGCCTCTCTTTACTCATTATTTTCTTCCTCTTCTCTTCCTGCGCCCGCAACCCCGTTACGGGCAAGCGCGACTTCATGCTGATGTCCGAAAGCCAGGAGATTGCGATGGGCAAGCAGTCGGACCCCGAGATCAAGAGCTTCTTCGGCATTTACGAAGACAACAAGCTGCAAAAATTTATCCAGCAGAAAGGTAAAGAGATGGCCGCTGTCTCGCACCGTCCGGACCTGCCCTACGAGTTTAAGGTCGTAGATTCGCCGGTGGTAAACGCCTTTGCGGTGCCCGGGGGTTACATCTACTTTACGCGGGGCATCATGGCCCACTTTAACAATGAGGCCGAGTTTGCGGGAGTGCTAGGCCACGAGATCGGTCACGTAACGGCCCGGCACTCGGCCAAGCAGTACAGCAAGGCCATGCTGGCGCAGGTAGGCATGGTGGCCGGTATGGTGTTATCTCCCGAGTTCCGGCAGTTCGCCGACCTGGCCAACACGGGGGTAAGTATGCTTTTCCTGAAGTTCGGGCGCGATGCCGAGAACCAAGCCGATCGGCTGGGCGTGGAGTATTCTACCAAGATCGACTACGATGCGCAGGAGATGGCGGGCTTCTTCGAAACCCTGCAGCGCTTGCAAGAGCAGAGTGGAGCCGAGCCGGTGCCCACGTTTATGTCGACCCACCCCCACCCGGGCGACCGCTTTAATAATGTAACCAAGCTAGCTAGCAAGTGGCAGAAGAAGCTTAACAAGAACAACCTGGAAACCGACCGGGACGGTTATCTGAAGATGATCGACGGCATTGTGTACGGCGATGATCCGCGCCAGGGGTATGTGGAGAACAACATTTTTTACCATCCGGTGCTTAAATTTCAGTTTCCTACTCCGCAGGGATGGGCCTTCCAGAACACGCCCGTTCAGGTGCAGATGGCCAATAGTGAGGGCAACGCGGCGATGGTGTTCCGACTGGCCCCTGGTAACTCGCTGCGCGAAGCTGCCCAGCAGACGCTCTCTAGTAACAACCTAACAGCAGTAGAGACGAAGCAAGTAGACGTAAACGGATACCAGGCGCTGGCCGTGGTGGCCGACCAGCAACAACAACAGCAGCAGCAAATGCAACAACAGCAACAAGCCCCGCCCATTCGGGTGCTGGCCTATTTTATTCAGGACGGGAAAAATATCTATAACTTTCTGGGCTACTCGGCCCAGCCGGACTTTCAGCAGTTCTATCCTACCTTTAACTCAGTAATTAACAACTTCCGCAAGCTTACGGACCGCGATAAGCTTAACCGCAAACCCGACCGGGTACGGGTGAAGCCGGTTGCCCAAAGCGGCACGCTGCAACAGGCTTTCCAAAAGTTAGACGTTCCTTCTCAGCAGATGCAAAAGTTAGCCCTGCTCAATGGCATGGAACTAACCGAAAAGGTGCAGAAGGGCACCCTGGTAAAGATAATTGAGAGCGGGAACCCCGTGCTGTCGCGGCGGTAGGTGGCGGTACTACGCTGTGGCAAACTGTTCCGTAACCTGCTGGCTAGTCGTTAAAGCTACACAACGCCTAACAAGATGAACCAACCCGCCTTAGGGATCGATTTAGGAGGCACTTACATCAAAGGGGTACTTCTCCACGAAGGTAACGTGGTTGATCAGTACCATACCGATACCCACGACCTTCCTGAAGCAGAAAATGAATCGAGACAAAATTTTTGGCGTCAAGCTATGCGGACAATGATCAGCGCCGCCCGAGGGCAATATCCCAATGAGGCGCTGTCCATTGGACTCGCTGCGCCGGGCATTCCTGATGCCAACTACACGATGATCAAGCACATGCCGGGTCGCCTACAGGGGTTGGAAGACCTGCACTGGGGTAATTTGCTGGAAGAAGTACACGTACCAGTGCTCAACGACGCAGTGGCGGCCCTACTAGCCGAGAGTCGGTTAGGAGCCGCCAAGGGAGCGCAAAACGTGGTACTGCTTACCCTCGGCACCGGCGTGGGCGGCGGACTACTGATCAATGGAAAGCCCTACGGGGGAAGTTTTCAGTGGGCGGGGCATATCGGCCATACGGTGGCCGACAGTAGCGGATTTGCGGACATCACACGCATGCCGGGTAGTATTGAAGAGGCCATAGGCAATGCCAGTCTTCCCCGCCGCTCACTGGGCCGCTACCAACACACCCACGACCTGGTAGCCGACTACCAGCGGGGCGATCCGTTCGCTGTTTTTTTGTGGCTTACTTCCGTACAAAACTTGGCCTGTACGCTGGCCTCACTGGTAAACCTGGTTTCGCCCGACGTAGTCGTGCTCGGCGGCGGAATTACCCAAGCCAACGATGCCCTGTACGGTCCGCTTGCTTCGTTTATGGATGTGTACGAATGGCGCCCCGGGGGCCAGCAGACTCCTATTCGCCAAGCGCAGTTCGACGCGTACGCCGGAGCGGTAGGGGCAGCTCTGTTCGCACTAGAAAATGATAAGTCCTAAGCGTATTTTACTTGAAATCGATTTAAGCAAACAAGACTACTACACTGGTACCCTACAGCAATTGCAACCTGTCTTAATCGGCTGACAAAATTGTATCACCACTGGGCAAGCAGCCAGGGGATAAGACTGGCGTCATCCAGTGAGGAACTTGTTACCATAGAAGATAAAGCACCCGAGCTGATATCACTGCGGCTGAGCGCTTGTGATGTTAATGCTGTTAGGGAAACGCACTGGAGTTGGAAGGTCATTCGGTTTTCGATACCTTTGAATTGCGCGAGTAGCTTTACTAAGGCGCTCCCTTCTTTGATATATCCACTGTTGCACTATTAGCACACACTTTATCTAAAGTATTTAAGTGAAATGAGCGAACACTTTAGTTACAAACATGACGACTTATTTAATCCTACGCTAAAAGCCCTAAATGTCCTAGGAGGATCGGGTGCTATTAGCGAAATTGAAGATGAAGTATCTAAAATATTAAATCTGACTGAAGATGAGATCAATGAGATTCACAAAGAGAGTACGACAAAACTAGCCTACCGCCTTGCCTGGGCACGGAGTTACCTTAAGCAGTACGGCTTGATAGAGAACTCATCAAGAGGTGTTTGGACTTTAACGGAAGATGGACAAAAGGCTACGCAAGTTGATCAGAAAAGAGTTGTGAGGACTGTCTTAAAAAAGAATAGAGAGGAACGAAATGCGAAACAATCAAAAATAGAAAACGGGTTAGAACTACAGAATCTAACTGAGGAAATTGAAGGATTTGAGTGGCAGGACAAACTAATTGAGACTATAAGAAACATTCATCCCAACCAGTTTGAAAGACTATGCCAAAGACTTTTAAGAGAGCTAGGGTTTGTAAACGTAGAGGTTACCGGACGAACCAATGACGGCGGAATTGACGGAAAAGGAATAGTAAAGGTTGGTGG
>JBASAY010000151.1:0-14712 GCA_049650865.1 Tunicatimonas sp. | reverse complement strand
CAGCCAACCCGCCCAAACACCCCCTTCTTCCACCAAAACCCGTAACCGCGACCTGTCCAAACTCGCCCTGGGCATCGTGGCGCTAGTCTTCCTCAACCTGCTGGCCCAGCAGTTTTTCTTTCGCATCGACCTCACCGAAGAGCAGCGCTACAGCATCTCGGCCGCCACCAAGGCGCTGCTGCGTAACCTGGATCAAGACGTGGCGGTAACTGTGTACCTGGAGGGCGACGGACTGCCGCCCGACTTCCGCCGACTGCAACGCAGCGTGCGCGAAACGCTCGACGAGTTTCAGGTGTATGCCGACGGTCGCCTGACCTACCGCTTCGTGAATCCGCTCACGGCGACCAGCGCTGAGCAGCGAGAGGAATTTATTGCCAAACTAGCGCGGGCGGGCATTCAGCCCAATCGGGTGTTTGCCGAAGAAGACGGGCGGCGCATTCAGAAAAGAGTGTTACCGGGAGCCATCGTAGCGGCCGATAGCAACCAAACCGCCGCCATGCTGCTCAACGGCGATCGGGCAGCGGGCGCGCGTGAAGCGCTTAATCAATCAATCGAGAACGTGGAGTACGAGCTGGCCAGCGCCATCCGGCGGGTGGTCGCCCGCGAGCGACAGCGCATCGCCTTCGTGAAGGGGCACGATGAGCTGCCGCCCCTCGACGTGGCCGGACTCACCCAGGCGGTGTCGCAAACCTACGATCTGTACGAACTGGACTTGCCCAGCAAAGACGTAATTCCGCCCTACGCGGCGCTCATCGTGGCCCAGCCGCAGGAGGCCTTTAGCAAGCAGGATCAGTACAAACTGGACCAGTACATCATACGGGGCGGCCGGGTGCTGTTCTTCATCGACCCACTGCGCGTCGATATGGATAGCATCGGGCAGAACGGCTCGTTTGCTTTTCCGCTGGACCTGGGGCTGGAAGATATGCTGTTTCGCTACGGAGTGCGGATCAACCCTACCCTGGTGCAGGATATCAAGTCGGGCGTGTATCCTATTGTGGTGGGTGAGGTGGGCGGGCAGCCGCAGATCGTGCCGTTGCCCTGGCCCTTCTTCCCCACGGTAAACCGCTACGGAAAGCATCCCATCGTGCGTAACCTCGACGCCACCTACCTGCGCTTCGTAAGCAGTATTGACACCGTGCGGACTACCGGGGTGACCAAAACCCCGCTCGTATTCACCTCGCAGTACTCGCGGGTGCTTCAGACTCCCATTGTGGTTGATTTGAACGAACTGCGCGAAGAACCCAATCCGGCGCAGTACCGCAGCGGGCCGCAGGCGGTGGCCTACCTGCTGGAGGGTTCGTTTACGTCGGTATTTAAGAACCGCGTGCTGCCCGACGGGGTTGATAAAGCTTCGTTTCAGGAACGTAGCGCGCCCACCAAACTGATCGTGTGCTCGGACGGCGACCTGGTGCGCAATGAGGTGAATCGGCAGAACAACCAGCCCTACCCGCTGGGCTTCGACCCTATCACCGAGCGCACCTTCGCCAATGAAGACTTCGTGATGAACGCCCTGGCCTACCTTACCGACGAAGACGGCCTGATCAGCGCCCGCACCAAAGACATTCGGGTGCGGCCGCTGGACAAGGTGAAAGTAGCGCAAGAAGCTACCACGTGGCAGTTGGTTAACCTGGTAGTGCCTATCTTGCTAATCGTAGCCTTCGGAGTAGGCAAGCACTACCTACGAAAGCGAAAGTACGCCCGGTTCTGACCACCGTTGTTCAGTACGATACAACCCATTCTTTTCTCTATACAATTTTTTGCTTAACTTAGCCACTAAATAAAATTCCGGTAAATTTCTAAGGTTTACGTCGATGTGAGCCTTCAAGTAAGAAATTATCAGAATTACAGTCATTACTATTACGTCCATTTATGAAATTTTTTCATCGCCTTACCCCATTGGGGTGCTTGGCCCTGCTGTGCCTGTTGCCCAACCAGGGTCATGCCCAGGTTGAGTTCAGTTCGTCTAACCTGCCCATCATCGTCATCAACACTAACGGTGCTGAGATCGTCGATGAACCCAAGATCAACGTCTTTCTGGGTGTGATCAACAATGGGGCGGGCCAGCGCAACAACATCAACGATCCCTACACTGACTATCAGGGCACCGTCGGCATTGAAATCCGCGGTTCTTCTTCGCAAGCATTGTTTCCTAAAAAGCAATACGGCGTGGAGGTGCGCAACCCCAATGGCAGCGATTCGGCGGTTTCGTTACTGGGTATGCCCGCCGAATCAGATTGGGTGCTTTACGCTCCCTACAGCGATAAGAGCTTGATGCGTAACATTTTGGCCTACCAGTTGGGCCGCGACCTGGGTCACTACGCTCCGCGTACCAAGCTATGCGAAGTGGTGCTCAACGGCAGCTACCAGGGCATTTACGTGCTTATTGAAAAAATTAAGCGTGATCAGAACCGGGTGGATGTTGCTCGGCTTCGGGAAGATGAAACCAGTGGTGATGATCTGACGGGAGGATATATTCTCAAGATCGACAAAGGGGAGGAAGCGGGATGGACGTCTGACTATCCGCCACCCCGCCGCGCGCAGAATCAAACCATTGTTTTTCGCTACGAGTATCCGGACGAAGATGATATCACAGCGGAGCAGAAGACCTACATTCGGCAGTTTGTTAGTGATTTTGAGGATGTTCTGGCCGGAGATAGTTTTGCCGACCCCGATGCTGGTTACGCGCGCTATACCGACGTCAGCTCTTTTGTGGATTACCTTATTGCCAACGAAGTGGCCCGCAACCCGGATGCCTACCGCATTAGCACCTTTTTGCACAAGCAAAAGGATTCGGACGGCGGCAAACTGGTGATGGGCCCGATTTGGGACTTCAACCTGGGGTTCGGCAACGTTGACTTCTGCCTCGGCGGAAGCCCCGAGGGACTGGTGCTTCGCTACAATTCGGTGTGCCCCGAAGACTTCTGGCTGATTCCTTTCTGGTGGGATCGGCTCGCCGAAGACCCGGCCTTTGTGCAGCGCGTCGCTAACCGCTGGGCCGAACTGCGTGCAGACGTGCTGTCTACCGAGCGCGTTATGGCTCAGATCGATTCGGTGGCCAATCTGGTAGGCGAAGCCCAGGAGCGCAACTTCGTTCGCTGGCCGGTGCTGGGTGAGTACGTATGGCCCAATGCCTCGGTGGAGGCAACCTACGCCGAAGAGGTAGCGTATCTGAGGAACTGGACGACCGACCGGCTCAATTGGCTAGATGCTAACCTTAGTCGGGAGCTATCGCTGGTAACCGACCTTCCGCCGGAAGCTCCGGCCGAAACGCTGCGGGTGTATCCCAATCCGTTCGACGAAGCAATAACCATTCGGTTGGGCTCGCCCGCAGAAGAAGCCGTTTCGGTACGGTTTTACAACTTACTCGGCAGCATTGTGCAGTCCTCTTCGCACGAGTCCACTAGCGATCAAACCATCCGCCTGAACACTTCAACGTTGCCCGCTGGCCTGTACATTGTGCGCCTGCAGGTAGATAGTCAACAACTTACGCAAAAAGTTAACAAACGGTAGCATGCTTCTCCTTCAACTGCGTTTACTTACGGTTCTTAGAGCACACCTTTGCCAAAGTTTTGCTGGCAAAAACGAAAATACGCGCGGGCTTGGAACCAGTAATGCGTTTGGGAAAACTCACTCTTTGTCATGTACTATTTTTTGCGTGTATTGCATTTTTCAACGAATTTATCTATGAAAATTTTTTCTCCCTTTTTCTTTTTGGGGCTCTTGGCATTGCTATGTCTACTATCGAGTATTAGCCAGGCCCAGATTAATTTCACTTCTTCAAATTTGCCCATCATCGTTATCAATACCGAAGGAGCAGAAATTGTCGACGAGCCCAAGATCAACGTCTTTATGGGCGTGATCAATAACGCCCCCGGCCAACGAAATAACCTCACCGACCCCTACACTGACTATCAGGGCACCATTGGCATTGAGATTCGGGGGGCCACCTCACAGAATTACCCCAAAAAGCAGTACAGCGTAGAGCTGCGCGATCCCGACGGTAAGGATACGGCCGTAGCGCTGCTCGGTATGCCCAAGGAAGCCGATTGGATACTCAACGCTCCCTACGGCGACAAAAGCCTGATGCGTAACATCCTGGCCTATCAGCTGAGTCGCGACCTGGGCCACTACGCGCCGCGCACCAAACTGTGCGAAGTGGTGCTCAACGGCGACTATCAGGGTGTTTACGTGCTTATCGAACGGATTAAGCGCGATAAAAACCGGGTGGATGTTGCTCGGCTTCAGGAAGATGAACTCAGTGGTGATGACCTGACCGGAGGCTACATCATCAAAATAGACCGCGACACTGAGGGGAATGAGGATGGATGGGCTTCTACCTACGCCCCGCCCTACCGGCAGGAAGACAACCAGCGTATCTACTTTCGCTACGAGTATCCGGACACTGATGAAATTGCTCCCGAACAAAAGACCTATATCCAGCAGTACATCCGTGACTTTGAGGATGCCCTGGCGGGCGAGAACTTTACTGATCCCACCCTGGGCTACACCCCCTACATCGACGTGAACTCATTCGTCGACTACTTTATCGTGAACGAGGTTTCTAAGAACCTCGATGCCTACCGCCTTAGCACCTTTTTGCACAAGCAGAAAGATTCGGACGGCGGCAAACTGGTGATGGGACCGGTATGGGACTATAATTTTTCGTTTGGTAGTGCCGAATTCTGCATCCAGAACGGGGGCCCGGAAGAATTTGCGCTGAGCTTCAGTCGGCTGTGCTCCACTGACTTCTGGCTCGCTCCCTTCTGGTGGGAACGCCTGTTAGAAGACCCAGCCTACGCAAACAACCTGGCAACGCGCTGGGCTGGGCTGCGGGACGGGCGGCTTACCACTGCCCGATTTACCGAACGCGTCGACTCGGTGGCGGCCCTGGTTGAAGAGGCACAAATCCGGAATTTTACCCGCTGGCCAATCTTAGGCGAACGGGTGTGGCCCAATCCCTATACGGGCGAAACTTATCAGGATGAAGTTAATTATCTTAAAAACTGGGCGACCCAACGCCTCGGTTGGCTCGACGAAAACCTTCCGCAACCGAGTGTGGTCACCGATCCTACGAATCCGATAGACACTACAGGAACCGTTCCGATTGATTCGGTAGTAACCTCAGTTGAGCTTGATCAGGAGAAGAAGGCACTGGCCTACCCCAATCCCTTCGATAGCCAGCTTACCGTGCAGTTTTCCGCACCGGCCGCAGGTCAAGTTGATGTCCTTCTTTACGACTTACTGGGGCGGCCGGTACTGCAAACCACAAACTACCACTCCGGCGGGCCCGAACCGCAGTTTAGCGTAAACACGTCGCAAGTGCCCTCCGGAATTTATCTACTGCAATTACGTTTGGGAAACCAGTTGCTGCTATCTCGGCGGGTTAGCAAATACTAATACCGAATAGCCCACTTCGTGTCGTGACTTTTTACGGTGCCGGTTGTTCGCGCTGACTGAGTCTTATTGTCAAATCTAGCTTACGACTAATGTTCGACTTGCAATTTCTGGAGAACAATCCCAGCATGCCCCCCTTCTACGCGACCCTGATCACGGTGCTGTTCGCGTTTTTTCTGTCGTCGTTAATCGCAATCACCTACGAGTACACCACCAAGAGCATCTACAAGCGAGCGCACTTTTTGCAATCTCTGGCGATGATCGCCGTGGTGGCGGCCATGGTGATGCAAGCCGTAGGCGATAGCCTGGCACGAGGATTGGGCATGCTGGGAGCACTGGCAATTATCCGGTTTCGGACTAACTTAAACGATCCACGAAATATCACCTTTATGTTTGCTTCGCTGGCGGCGGGTATTGCGTGCGGGGTATTTGGTTTCAGCATTGCGATTACCGGCACCCTGGTGTTTTGCGCATCGGCCATCCTGTTTCGCTTTTCGCCCCTCAACAATGCCGATGAGCTCATTGGTAATTTGCGCTTGCAGCTACCCAAAGACGATCAACAACAGCCGCTTATCGAACAGATACTGCGCCGCTACTGCCAAGACTACGAGCTGGACCAACTGCGTTACCTGAACCCGAAAACCGTAGAGCGGGTGTCGGCGGCGGGCATTCCGGTTACCGAAGAAATTTCGCGTGAAGATTTGCAAGAGTTCACCTATTCGGTGCGCTTGAAGCGCGATGCCACCGCTACCTCGCTCACCACTTCTTTAGAGCAGCTAGCGGGATTAGAAAACCTGAAACTCAATTTCAAGAAAGAACCTACCGTACTTTAGTCACTATGAAAGTCAATCTTTTTTACGCAAGTCTTATCCCTATCGGGTTAATACTGTTTGTCTTCTTTGCGCTACAGGGCCGCGAAACGGTGGCCTTCTACGGTTTCGCCGAAACCAATGAGGTAGAGATCAACTACAACCACCCCGTGGTGGTAAACAACATTCGTGTCACCCCCGGGCAGTACGTTACCAAAGGAACTAAACTACTCGATTTATCGCGTATTTCGGCCAAAGAAGAGCTACTGGACCAGGATTACCGCATCTCGGAACTACTGGCCGAAGAGGATATCTGGCAGCAAAACAAGCAGAATGAGCTAAGCATTTTACGGGCCGAACAGCGGATGAAACTCGAGAGACTAGACGCTCAACTAGCCGATCTTCAGCAAGAGCTTGCCTACCGCGAGTCGCTCACCGAGGGTTTGTCTACCCTGTCTGCTGATACCGCCGATTATCAACCCTTGCGCAACAAAATTGCACTAACCCAAAAAGAAAGAACTGCGCTCGATGAAAATTACGAGCTGCGTATCGGCGCTCTGAAAAACCGGAAGCGGGTAGGTAAAAGTCCCTACCACGAGCAGATAGCCCGCCTGCGGGCCGAACTTCAGTTCGACGAAGACCATCGCATTCAACCCATTGTGGTAACGGCTCCTAACGATGGGCTGGTGGGCAATATTTACTGCAATGAAGCTGAGCACGTGTCGTCGTTTCGTACGTTGATGAGCTTCTACGAACCCCATCCGCAGTTTGTGCGCGGCTACGTGCACGAAGAACTATCGCTCAAAGTATCCGTTGGCGACGCCTTCAAGGTAACGTCACTGAAAGATGCGTCTATCGCCTACTCGGGCACCGTAACCGGCTTGGGATCGCGCATTGTGGAAATTCCGACGCGCCTGCGCAAAATGCCTGACTTGCCCACCTACGGTCGGGAAGTAACGGTAAAGATAACTCCCGATAACACCTTTTTGCAGAAAGAAAAAGTGGCGCTGGAGCTAGTGAAGCAACATGGCAAGACACCCCGGGACACGCAAGCCCAAAATCAGTAGTCATTTGAAGATATCTTTGGTTGTACCACTGCTCTTGCTGGCCCTTTCTGGGTTGGCGCAGGAGACGATTCGTTCGGACGAGCTGCTGAGAGAGCGGCGCGAGGCGGTGCCTTCGTCCGAGAACTACGCCAACCGGCGGCGGGTGCGCTTACCCTGGATTCAAGCCTACGAATACCGGACCGAAACCGAGCGTTTCGCCTGGAACCGGCAGGAGCACGTGCTGCGTATCTCACCCAATACGCCCGGTATGCGCCGTGCCCAATCGCGCCTGGCCGGGCACCTGCGTAGCGAACGGGCAATCGTAGAAACGATGTACCGCAACGAGCGTATTGAAGCCGCCTACGAAGACTGGCTTAGCCTGTACATTAGCCAGGAGCAACTCAATCATCTTACCCGCTTAAAAGCCATTCGAGCCGACCAACTTGCGCTGCAGCAGAAGCGGTTGCAGTCGATGGACACTGACTACAAAGCGCTACTCAGCGCACAAGAACAGCTCAACAACGTCCGGATTCGCCGCTACGAGGCTGAGTTGGAAACGCATCGCCTGCGCGAGTTGTTCGGAGTTGATACCACCACCGTTGTCGCCTTTGAAGAAATGATTGCCCTCGATGAGATGCTGCTGCGGTTGTCTAACGATAGTTTAACTGCCCCCTCGCCCCTACTGGCCGAGTACCACTACGAACGAGAGCTGATCAGGCGAGAAGTTGCCCTGGAGAAAGCCGAAAAGTGGCAGTTGCTGGATTTTTTGCAGATGCGCTACAATGGACCGCACGACGAACTACTTGAGGAGCGCGTGCAGCTACGGGCCGGGTTTGTGCTGCCCACCTCGGCTAGCCGTAACCTGAAGCTGGAAGAACTACGGCTCAAACAAGAAGCGTTAACCCGTGAACGCGAGGTAAAGCAGGAGAAGTTAACGCTGCGCATTGCCGAGCAGCGGAGCCTTGTGCACAACCACATTCGAGTGTATCGGCAACTAGCCCGAACGAAAGACGAAGAGCTGGCCCAGTTGCAGAAGATAGCCCAAACCGTGGCGCAACGGCGGGGCACCGATCCTGACTTACTACTAAAAGTCAAGGAAGATACTGAAAAGATTTCACTGGAAAAGCTTGCCCGTCGTGACGAGATCTACGCGCACTACCTAAGGTATCTAGCCCTCACCGGCCGACTCTTCGCCAATCCGGAGCAAAATCTGCTTGCTGAGTAGATTGTTCACTATCGGACACCAGCGGTCGATATCGGACACTTAAGGTTAATTCAAAGTGAGTTTAAAGGCCATTCACGCCAATCTTTGCGCTGGCACGCTCCTTGAAACTAACCAGGCAGTATCCATCACCTAACCTAAAGAACAATGAAACGACTAACAACCACCCTTTTCGTACTGGCTGCGGCGGCGTCGCTGTCGATTGCCCAAACCCAAATCAACGCTACGGATATTATCGCCCAGATTAATAGCGGCGAGGCTGTACGCTACGAAAACGTAGAGATCAAGGGAGTGCTCGACCTCACCGATCTTGACAATCGGAAACGCACCGAATCGTCCGATAGCTGGTTCGGACTCGGCGGCAGCAATGATACCTACGAGAGCCACGTTGAGGTTAGTCTCACCTTTATCAATTGCACCTTCGGCGACGAGGTGCTGGCCTACTACCACGATGATAGCGAGGACGCCACCTTTATCGCCCACTTCGATGAGTCGGTTCAATTTAGCAACTGCCGGTTTGAAGACGCTACCGAGTTTAAGTACTCCGAATTTTCGGAAGGCGCCGACTTCCGGGGGGCAACGTTTGCTGAGGAAGCTAACTTTAAGTACGCTGAGTTTTCGGAAGCCCCCGTGTTTAGTGAGGCGGTATTCGAAGAAGACGCCAACTTCAAGTACGCCGACTTTCCCAAGAATACCTCCTTTGCCCAGGCAGTCTTCGAGGAAGAAGCTAATTTCAAGTACGCCGATTTTCCGGCCGGAGCCAGCTTCGAAAGCACCGTATTCAACGATTTAGCCAACTTCAAGTACAGCGAGTTTGAAGAACCGCTTAACCTGGATAATGTGTCGTTTAACGGCGACGAAGACTTCAAGTACACCGAAGTAGACGGCGAGGATTTTACGACCTACCTGCTAAAGAACCAATCATCTCGATCCAACTAATAATTACTCATCAACCTTTTCAACCTAAAACAATACGATCATGAAACTGACCCCCTATCTGTTTATCCTGTTTGCCACCTTTGGCATCACCTTTTCTTCCTGCGGCCAAAAGGTGAGCGGCAACGGCGACGTGGTGCAAGAAGATCGCCCCGTAGAAGCCTTTTCGTCTATTGACATCGGAGGCGTGCTCAACGTATTTCTCGAGCAGGGCGACACCGAATCGGTACGCGTGGAAGCTGATGAGAATCTGCTGGACTTGATTATCACCGAGAACCGGGGCAATACCCTGGTGGTGAAGCTCAAGCGAGGCATCGACGTTAAGAAAGCCAAGAAGAAAAACGTATACATCACGCTGCGCTCGATCGACGCGTTAGAAGTAGGTGGCGTAGTCAATGTAAAGAGCACCACTCCGTTAGTGGCCGATGACTTTGATCTGGATATAGGGGGAGTGAGCAATACCGATCTGGAACTACGCTGCGACCGACTCACCGCCAAGGCCGATATGGTGGGCAACCTCACCCTGCGCGGCGTAGTGCGCGAGGCAGACATTAAGAACGGCGGAGTAGGCTCGCTCAAAGCCTTCGACCTGGAAGTAGACCGGCTCACCATTAAGAACAGCGGAGTTGGTAGCGCCGAGGTGCAGGCGAACGAAGAGATCAGCATCAAGTCGTCGGGAGTGGGCAGTGTACGCTACAAGGGCGACGCGGTGGTGAAGGAGCTCTCTACGAGTGGAGTAGGTAGCGTGAAGAAGATCTAGAGATTGTTGAGCACACCAACCGGTTTGCGGATTATTGCCTACTTTGCGGGTTTCCCAACCTACCCGATGATGAACCATTTACTAAGTGTACTATTACTAGGCACGCTGCCCCTTAGCCTACTTGCTCAATCTACCACTCCGGAGGCCGTGGCGCAAAGCGTACAGCGAGCCACCGTAGCGCAGCACCTTCGCTTTTTGGCCGCCGACGAGTTGCGGGGGCGCGATACCGGCTCGCCCGAACTGGAAATTGCTGCCCGCTACCTGGCCGAGCAGTTTCGCCGCTACGGACTCGACACCGTGCCCGGAGCTCCCGGCTACTTCCAACCCGTAAAGCTGGTGTCGGCCCAACCTCCCGCTGAAGCCACGCTGGTCTATGAAGAAGAAACGTTCCAACTTGGTTCCGACCTGCTGGTGCTATCGGGCGATAGTATCAGCGTAGAAGCGCCGGTGGTGTACGTCAACTACGGCACCGCCGAAGACTTGGAGGCAGTGGATGTAGCGGGTAAAATCGTGGTTACCAAGGCGGGCGGCGACGGGGTAACCAACCCGCAGTCGTTCTTCTACATGACCCGCGAGAAGCAGGAGCGGGTTAAGGAGTTGGGAGGAGTAGCGTTGGTAGAGTTGTACCGATCCAATCAGCTTCCCTGGACAGTGCTGGTGCAGTACCTCAATACCGAACGCCTAACGGTAGATGCCGACGAGGACACCACAACGCAGGCCCTGCCAGTCCTATGGCTCAACGACCCCCAGGGCAAACGATTGGTTGCGTTTGAGGTGGACGAAGCCCCACAAGCCACGCTGTCGGTGGCCAAGAAGAGAGAAGCCGTCGTAGCGGTGAAAAATGTGGTGGGCAGGATAGAAGGAACCGATCCGCAGCTCAAGAATGAATACGTGGTGCTAACGGCCCACTACGACCATATTGGCGTGGCGGCCAGTCCGAACCCCCAAGACAGCATCTTTAACGGTGCGCGTGACAATGCGTTAGGCACCACCGCGCTGCTGAGTGCCGCGCAGCACCTCGGTGAGCACCCCCCAAAGCGGTCGGTACTCTTCGTGGCCCTTACGGCCGAAGAAAAGGGACTGCTGGGCAGCGCCTGGTACGTGGCGCATCCGCTGGTGCCGCTTGCGCAAACGGTATTCAACCTCAACACCGACGGGGCGGGCTACAACGACACCACAAAGGTGACGGCCATCGGCCTGGAGCGCACCACCGCCGAGCAAAGCATTACCGAAGCGAGTCAGGCGTTTGGTCTGAAAGCGATTCAGGACCCCGTGCCCGAACAGAACCTCTACGACCGATCCGACAACGTGAGTTTTGCCCAGAAGGGTATTCCAGCCGTTAACTTCGCTCCGGGTACCACCGCCTTCGATGCCGAGATTATGAAAAATTACCACCAGGTAAGTGATGAGGTGGAGACGCTCAACTTCTCCTACGCCGAAAAATACGCAGAGGCTTTCACTTTTTCCGCCGAACAGATCGCCAATCTATCCGAAAAACCGTTCTGGAAAGCGGGCGATAAGTACGAGGCGGCGGGGAAAGCGTTGTACGAAGAATAGCTACAGTATTTAAGGTTGATCCTGTTGCACATAGGATGCGTTCCACGCTGGACTGGTTTCTAGTTGCTAGATACTAGAAACCAGCACCCAGCATCTCTACCATACGAAAGAATCAACCTTTGAAGTTATAGAAGTTGAGCACCAAAATTTGTGATAGCCAATATGGAAGACGTTCGGTGGAAGCAACGGTACGATAATCTCCAGAGAGCTTTTCGAAAGCTTAAGATTGGACTGAGAATCTTCGACTACGCGCAGTATCAGCGGAGGCGCAAGGAGCTGGAAGCCCTATTGAAAACCAGTCAAGAGGTAGATGCTGCTACGGAAGAATTAGAGAAGTTGGACCTGGACAGAGAAGGAATTATTCAGCGGTTTAAGTACTGTTATGAGCTCTTTGTAGCGACCTTGCAGGACTTGCTCGAGTTTTTAGGCGAACCGCGTGAAAACCTCAGAGGCAGTCGCACGGTGCTTTCTCTTGCTTTACAGCAAGGATTTATTGCGGACCACGATGGTTGGCGAAAGATAGTACTAGCGCGTAACAAAACTTCGCACGCTTATGATGAGGCAATGGCCGACGAAATCACGGAAGACATTATTAACCTTTTCTACCCCTTAATGGTAGACTTATATGAGCGTCTTGGTAAAGAATACCACTCCTAGTTTCGGTTTCTCTGAAGAGGTTCTCAACCTACTTGTATCAGTATTTACCTCAGTTGATAAGATCAAGAAAGTGGTGGTCTTCGGCAGTCGGGCCAAAGGCAACTACCACCCGGGCTCGGATATCGATCTGGCTGTTTTCGCGGCTGACTTCACCCACAACGACCTCGTCGATCTACAACTTAAAATAGAAGATCTGACGCTACTGTATCAGGTAGACTGCATAAACTACGCTACCATCACCAATGCCGCGCTGCGTGAGCACATCGACCGGGTGGGTCAGCCGTTATACCCCACCAAACCACTAAGTTTGGAGCATAATTTGGAAGGTTAGTAGGTAAACCCAACCTATGAAACCTATCCTTTGTCTCGTTGCTTGCGGCCTGCTGCTCGGTGGGTGCTTGCGCTATCCCACTGCTGGCCCTACCTACGACCGCCTCGCCAATCTTCCCACCGAACCTCACGAGCGGGAAGTTAAAATCTTGTTTCCGGGCGACCCACTGCCTACGGGGCGTTACGTTAAACTAGGCGTAGTAGAAGTGCACGGAGGTGGTTTTTCCTCGTACAACGCCCTCGTTCGGGAGTTGCAGGGCCGAGCCCAAACTTTGGGAGTCGACGTTGTGCAGCTCTTTGATCGTAAGTATATGGAAGATACCTACACTGCGTGGGATGACCGGACCACCACTGATGTCTACAGCAATTTGGCGGGAGTAGGTTTCGTCTCGCTTGCTGACGCTGACTACCTGTCGGACTACGTTGCTGAAAAGGAAATCTATCTGTACTACGACAGCATCGGCTGGCGACCGGAAGCCGTGTGCCGGGTTGTTCTGAGCTATAACGATCAGCCACCCAGGATCATCGGTGAAAAAAGCTACGCGGATTTTGTGTCCACGTACTCACTGGAGCACCTGCGCTACGAAGAAACGCCCAACTGGACGTACTACCTCAACGAGCGCGGACTCGTGAACCGCCGTACCTACCGGGTGGATGGCTTAGTGGTTAAGCGGTGCTTGTTTACCTACGAACACAACCGGGTAACCGAAGTGCGCATCCGGCACGTTTACCCAAGGCGAATAGACGAAAAAGTTGTGATCCGCTATGACGAGCAGGGGAAGATTGCCGAACAGCAAATCTACCAGGAGGGGCAATTGGTGTATCGCGAAATTCCGGCCTACAATAAGCACGGCCAGCGGGCCGGTAGTGCGTTCTACGTCGTGGAAGAGGACGCGGCAGATCGGCCCTATCTCAAGGTGGTGTATCAATTTTTTGACCCCAATAACTTATCGGCAGACGGCGCGCTGGTAAACGCCCAGAAATAGCGCAGCCACCGAAGAGTTTCTTCGGTGGCTACGGCTAACGATAAAGTTAATACAGGCTAGAAAGTATACCGCAAACCGACCTGCGCCGCCCAGCGCGATCCTTCAATATTGGCACGTGGATCAATGTCCCACGGCTCATCAGGGTTCTGAAACGAGAATACCGGACGCCGGGTGAAGCCACCCTCTTCGTACTCAAAGCCCTCGAACTGCAGTAGCTCAAAGGTATAGCGATTATCGCCGCTACCGATGAAGTAGCGCTCGCCCCAGTTCTGGCCGAACCAGCTACCAACCAAGTTGCTTACGTTGAAAATGTCTAGCGAAAGCTGCAGTGTATGGCGACGTCCGTTACCCGTCGTGATGTAGAAGTCTTGTAGTAATTTCAGGTCAAACACACTGGAGAAGGGCACCCGCGATTTGTTTTGCTCGGCGTACTGCCCACGCCGCTCGCTAAGGTGATCGTCTCCTTCGATATAGGCCTCCAGTTCGGCGTACATTGCCTGTTGTTCAGCCTCACCGAAGGGTACTCCACCAAGAACATCGTTCTCTTCGCCTTCCGCATCTATAATCACATCGACCACCCCTTGCTGACCAAGCGTGATTTCGTCGGCGCTAGCTGGTACGTAGATCAGCGAACGCTCGTAGTCTTGGTTGTCTTCGTTGAAGATCGCGTCACCTCCGCGGTACACGTAAGAAAATGGCTCGCCTGATTGCCCGCTGTAGAACAGCGATACGGTAGTGGCCATAAAACCCGCGTACTCTTTGCGGTACGACAATGCTCCTACCAAACGCGACCCCACATCGAAAGTGGAGCGACCCACCATCGGGTTATTGCGTCCGTTTAGGCTGAATGATTGTCGCCAGTTCGTGGCGTTGATAAAGCCTCGTCCGTCGATCAGTGCCTCGGCGCGGGTGAAGGAGTAGGCCAAGCTAAAACCCAGACCATTCACAGCCGGTCGCTCTACCTTTAGGGTAGCATTCCAGGTGTAGCCTTCGTTGGTGTTGTCTACCAGCGAGA
>JBASAY010000150.1:0-3744 GCA_049650865.1 Tunicatimonas sp. | reverse complement strand
GGATAGATCATGCCCGGCTTTTTTGCGTTATTGGGGCATGAAAAGATTTGGTTGGTGGACGCCGGGGCTCTGCTGGCTGGTAGTAGCTACTACTTCGGTGCAGGCGCAGGACAACAAATGGAGCGTGGGCGTAAAGGGCGGCCCCACCCTGCCGTCGGTGATAAGCTCGAACAACACGCTGCTTCGCACGGGCTTTAGTCCGGATACCAGGCTAGGCTACACGGCCGGACTGTCGGTACAATACCTCACCGAAAAGAATTTCGGACTGCAGGTAGAGTTTAACTACGTCCAGCGGGGGTGGGAAGATCGGCCTGCCGACCCATCCGTGGGAAGAAGTGTGTCTACCCGTTTCTACCGGGTTGATCTTGATTATGCCGAGATGCCTATTCTGGCCCACGGCTACTTCGGCAAACGTAATTTGCGCATCTTCCTTAATATGGGAGTGTATCTAGCTTACCTACTGTCGTCCGATACTGAGCGCGCGAATATTCCGGACGATGAAGACATCATCATCTTCTACGAAGAGCGCTTTCAGAACAAGGTAGACTTCGGGGTACGCGGCGGCGGCGGGGTCGAGATTGTTACCAAGGTCGGCATGTTCCAGGCCGAGGGCAGCTACAGCTTCGGCCTCAATAGCATCATGGACAAGAACGTAACGGAGGTTCCGCACATCATCCAGAATACCACCCCCGCCATCACGCTGGGCTACTACGTGCAGTTTTAAACTACTCCGGCACGTACGCCAATGTGCTCAGTGCTGTTTCCTGAAACATCTCCTGGGCGATCTCCTGGAGGTCACTTGCCGCTACCGCGTTGATTTTGCGGTACACCGTATCCAAACTGTCTAGCTCCCGCTCCTCCAGCATACTACGCCCGATGGCCAGCATCAGGCTCTGGTTGTTTTCGCTGCTCATGGCCAGTTGCCCCATCAGTTGTTCCTTAAGGCGATGCAGTTGCAGTTTGCCCAACGGCTTCTCCCGTAGGGTTCTTAGCTCCTTCATCACGTAGCCCCGGGCCCGCCCCAGTTGCGCCGGTTCGGTGCCGAAGTAGATTGCAAAGAAGCCGGTATCGGTATACGAATGGTACTCGGCATCAGCGGAATACACCAAGCCGTGCTTTTCGCGCAGCGCCAGGTTAAGGCGCGAGTTCATGCCCGGACCACCCAGCAGGTTGGTGAGCATAAAGAAGGGTAAGCTGCGCGGGTCATGCACCGGAAAAGCCGTGCGCCCCAGGGCGCACTGGGCCTGGGTAAGCGGGCGCTTCACCGTTTTCTGCTGCGGCACGTACGCCCCGAAGGGCAAGCGGTGTCCCGGGCCGTGCAGCGCCGGAATATTGGATAAGTACTTCTCCGTTAGTTTCACCACCTGCTTCATCGGCAGGTTGCCTACGCAGCAGAATACCAGCCGTTCGGTGTTCATGTGCTCAGCCAAAAACCGCTGGAAGTCGGCCCGGTGAAAGGTGCGAATGCTGTCGCGGCTTCCTAAGATGTTTTTGCCCAACGGGTGCTCGCCAAAGATCACCTGGTCGAGGTCGTCCTGGATGGCATCTTCGGGCGAGTCGTAGTACATGGCCATCTCTTCCAGGATCACGTTGCGCTCGCGCTCGATCTGCTTTTCGGGAAACACCGAGTCGAAGGTAATGTCGGTGAGCAGTTCCAGGGCCGTTTCAAAGTGGCGGTCGAGCAGCGAGGCGTAGAAGCAAATCTTCTCCTTGGTGGTGTAGGCGTTCAGTTCGCCGCCCACCGCTTCCAGACGGTTGATGATGTGGTAGGCGCGCCGTTTCTGGGTGCCCTTAAAGGCCATATGCTCCCAGAAGTGGGCCAGGCCGTGCTGATTGGGCCGCTCGTCGCGGCTACCAATGTCCAGCACAAAGCCGCAGTGCACCACCTTGGTGTGCGTCATTTGCCGGTGGGCCACCCGAATTCCGTTGGGCAGGGTGTGTAATTCGTATTCAGTCATAAATGGGCTTCCGCTTTTTAGGGCGTGTTGACATATAAATTTGAACGGTAATTTTGCCGCGCTTTCCGTCCCGGTGGGGAACCACTATTCTGCGTTGCTTTCGTTGACCGATGCCCTCGCATCGCCCGCCTCAAGCGTCTTGACTAGCCAAAAATCTCGCTCAAAATCTCGTTAATCCATATGTTAACACGCTCTACCTAAACAAACTGGCGGGCGAAATTAGTTTTTCCCTGACAAGATTCCTCGACAGATAGACACCTCGCCTCAAAATAAGCACTTTAACCAAAACTGAAAATTTGAGGGAGGTAGGCCGTCGGTGGCCCCTTTGGGTCAGCTTCTCATTGTGATAGTGGGTGCCCAGCATGGATATGCCCAGCATGGATATGCCCCGCGGCAGAACACCGAAACGTTTCCCCTCTACGGCTGCTACGTACTGGGCCGCAACTGGTTCTTTGTAATTCTAGAGGATCAACAATACGCCGTGAGTGATGCCTACGTCGCTACCCAGGAAGATATCTACGGCATATACAGCGCCATGTACGAGGTGCAGCGCCGAGTAGAGGTAATGCTCGCTTAGCTAATTCCTGTAAAAACACCGGAAATTCTTGGATCAACCTCCCTCAGCGATACGCACATTCTCTATTTGGGACACGGATAAAAGCAAAAAGGGCGTTTCTGGCGCGCTAGTGCGGTCGGCCGCCCGCTTGCAATAGAGTAGGCATACCACCAAACTAGAAAATTTATGCAACTCCAAGAATTCTTTCAGCTTTCGTTCTCGTCTCAAATGAACACCTTCAACAAGCACGCTCGCTTCCTAGTATCTCGTGAGCAGCGCTGGTGCGTTATCGGACTGTACGAACTTAATAAATCATTGGTTGAGCTATGGGTCGACCGGCGGCAGCACGAAATTGTAGGCTTCCGTGAGGTTCGCGATCTAGACCAACTGCATAGCTACGTAGAACACATTCCGTTAGAACTTTATAGTCGTTAGTTTGGGTGGTTAGAAGGCCCTCCCGTGGGTGCGGCGCATTAATTGCGCGGCTACCCCGGGCAGGGTTTTCATTAATTGCACCCCTCCCTCCGACATCCACCGGCTACCGAACAGCCGCTGAATCTGTCGCCCCGCCCACAGGCGGGTAGCGAAGTGCCGCCGCCACCCTTGCGCGTACGCTCGCTCAAGTACCCCGCGGTCAAATCCCTCCGGGCGGTAATGCCGCTCAACCAATTCTGCCAAAATCTTCGCCGAATGGATGGCCAGCGCCATCCCGTTACCGCACAGCGGCGTAATCAGTCCGGCCGTATCGCCCACCATCAGCACGTGCGCTACCACGGGCTGCTTCGGCTCGAACGATATTTCGTTAATTACCTCGGGCCGGTCAAACAAAAACTCACCCCGCCGGAAAATATCCCTAAGGTGCGGATTGCGCCCCAGCACCTGCTCTTCCATGGCCTCAATGCTTCCGTGCTTCCGTAGCGAGGCGCGACTTCCCAGGTAGCACAGGTTACAGCGGTCTCCTTCCACCCGAGAAATGCCGCAGTAGCCTCCCTCAAAATTATGCAGGGCGATCAGATCATCAGGAAAATCAATTTTCAGGTGGTATTTCACCCCGATGTAGGGCGAACGTTGCTGCATGAACGGACGGTCCAGGGCTTTGTCGAGCCGGGCGCGCTTGCCGTAGGCCCCCACCACCAGGCGGGCGGTCTGCTGCTCGTTCTGAGGCAGGGTAACCACGAAGTGATCATCCTGAAAACGCACTTCTTGCACCTGGGTATCGAGTAGAAACGT